>JBDTFL010000027.1:0-10997 GCA_039937955.1 Polyangiaceae bacterium
CGAAAAGTTGCTCGCGAGCGGCGCCGCGGAGCCGAGCGCGCTCATGTCGGAGCTACTCTACGGAATGCCATACGCCGAGGTCGGAGACGACGCCCTGTACTTCGGTTGCAATTGCAGTCGCGAGCGCATCTTGGCAACGCTCGCGACCTTGCCGCGCGCCGACGTGCAAGAGCTCTTGACGGGCGGCACGCCGGTCGAGATGACGTGCGATTACTGCGGCACGAATTACGCGGTCGAGCCGGCGGTGCTGCAAGGCCTCATCGATACGAACTAGCCTCGATTAATGATAGGTCAGACGCATGAATGACGAGGGTGATCGCCCAACCGATCCGATGGCCAGCGCGGCGGGTCCGAACGAAGACGATCTCTCCAAACCGTACGAGCCCAGAGCCGTCGAGGCGCGTTGGTATCGCTTCTGGGAAGACAACCACGTCTTCGAGGCGAACGACGACGCCCCGAAAAATCAGCCGGTTTACGTGATCCCGATGCCGCCACCCAACGTGACCGGCTCGCTGCACATGGGTCACGCGCAACGCTGCACCCTCGAAGATGCGCTCACGCGTTGGCATCGCATGCGCGGTTACAACACGCTGTGGCAGCCGGGGATCGACCACGCCGGAATCGCCACGCAGCTGGTCGTGGAGCGTCAGCTGATTCGCGAAGGAAAAACGCGGCTCGATCTAGGCCGCGAAGAATTCGAAAAACGCATTTGGAAATGGAAAGCGGAGAGCGGCGGTCGCATCGCGGAGCAGCAGCGCGTGCTCGGCGCATCGCCCGATTGGCGACGTTCCAAATTCACGATGGATCCGGACATGAATCGCGCAGTGCGCGAGGCGTTCGTGAAGCTGCACGAAGACGGCCTGATGTATCGCGCCACGCGTCTCATCAATTGGTGTCCGGAGTGCATGACCGCGCTGAGCGATCTCGAGGTCGACAACGAAGAAGGCGCGAACGGCGAGCTCTTCGAATTTGCGTACAAGGTCGAGGGCACCGCCGAAGAAATCGTCGTCGCCACCACGCGTCCGGAGACGATGCTCGGCGACACAGCGGTCGCAGTGCATTCAGGTGATCCGCGTTACACGCATTTGCACGGCAAGCGGCTCGAGCATCCGTTCATGCCGCGCACCATCCCCATCATCACCGACGACATTTTGGTCGACCCGAAATTCGGAACCGGTGCCGTGAAGGTCACTCCCGCCCATGACTTCAACGATTTTGCGACCGGCAAGCGTCATCATCTCGACGAGATCAGCATCTTCAATCTCGACGGCACGGTGAACGAGCACGGCGCTCAGTTTGCAGGCCTCGATCGCAAACGTGCACGAACTGCCGTAAAAAAGGCTCTAGACGAGATCGGTCTGGCGCGTGGATCCAAACCGCACGTGCTCACGCTTCCGCGTTGTCAGCGGTCGGGCGGCGTGGTCGAGCCGATGATCTCGACGCAGTGGTTTTTGAAAATGGAAGCGATGGCGAAGGCCGCGGTCGACGCGATCGATCGCAACGAGGACGAATCCGCGAAGCCGGCCGCCCACAAAACGAAAATCATTCCGTACGAGTGGGCCAAAACGTACGACCACTTTTTGTCGAACATCCAAGATTGGTGCGTGTCGCGTCAGCTTTGGTGGGGACACCAAATTCCGGCGTGGCATGGTCCAAACGGCGAGATTCGCGTTGCGCGTGAGAGACCCGCGGAGTGCACCGAAGAGAACGGATGGAAACAAGATCCCGACGTGCTCGACACGTGGTTCTCGTCCGCGCTCTGGCCATTCGCCACGTTGGGCTGGCCGGAAAAAACGAAGGCGCTCGAAACATTTTATCCGACCAACCCGCTGCAAGAGAGCGATCTCGAAACGGGCTACGACATCCTGTTCTTCTGGGTGGCCCGCATGATGATGTTTGGGCTTTATTTTACGGGTGAAGTGCCTTTTCGCCGTGTGCTCTTGAGCGGCCTCATCACCGACGAGACCGGCGACAAGATGAGCAAAGTGAAAGGCAATGTGATCGATCCTTTGGATCTGATCTATGGCGCCGAGTTCACCGAGATGGTCGCGAAGGTTTCGCAAGGCGCATCGGACGCGGACGCGCTCGCGAAATTCAAGAAGGCGTATCCATCCGCCGCGCAGATGGGCACCGGCTTTCCGGCGTTCGGTGCCGATGCATTGCGCTTCACGCTCGCCACGTTTCCGCCGTCCAACAAACGCATCGCGCTCGCGCTCAAACGTCTCGAAGGCTACCGGCACTTCTTGAACAAGATTTGGAACGCCACGCGTTTCTCTCTCGAGAATATCGGGCCGCTCCCAGAAATCCCGAAGAAGCTGGAACCTAAGTTTCTTTTCAATAGATGGATCCTGGGCCGGCTCGACGAAGCAGCGGTCATCGCGAGCAAGGGCATCGGCAGCTTTCGTATCGACGAAGCGGCGCTCGAGCTCTATCGCTTTTTCTGGAACGACTTCTGCGATTGGTACGTGGAGATCACGAAGACCATCTTTGCGCCGGGCAGCCCGTACGCCGAGCACGTGGAAGAGACGAAGCTCACGACGGCTACCGTTTTGGAGGCGGCGCTGCGTTTGATGCACCCGCTCATGCCGTACATGACCGAGGAGCTTTGGCAGCGCGTGCCGAAACACGCGGGGCATGCCGTATCGGTGGCACTAGCGCCATATCCAACGGCAAATGGCTATTTTTCAGCTGAAATCGACGCCCAAGTCGAGCTACTGAAAAAAGTGGTGAGCGCGGCACGCACCGTTCGCAGTGAGCACGGCGTGAAACCTTCCGCGCGCGTGCAGGTGGCGATTCGGACTTCCGACAAGCCGACGCTCGAGCGACTCCAGCACGCGGCGTTCGCCATTCAGCAGCTCGCGCGAACCAATGAAGGCATCGACATCGCAGCATCCGGACCGCGTTTGTCGGGGTCGGTGTTGAGTAGCGTGCCGAGCGCGAGCGGATCGATCGACGTCATCGTCGTGCTCAAAGGGCTCATCACCGCCGACGAAGAGCGCTCGCGCATCGAACGCGAAACCAAGCGGCTCGACAAAGACATTCAATCTATTGAAAAGAAATTATCGAGCAAGGGCTTCGCGGACCGCGCGCCGAAAGAGGTCATCGAGGAGGCCCACACACAGCTCAGGACGATGAAAGATGCGAAGGCGCGTTTGGAAGAGGCGCGCGCTCTCGCCGACGAGCTCGGCAGCTTATCCACTGAGGACGAGAAAAAATCATGAGCGACACTCCGCTCGAGGCCATGCGGGCGGTGCTCGCGAAGCTGAAGGCGGAGAAGACGGTTCGCTACGCCGAGGTTCGTTTCGTAGACGATCTCACGGAACGCTTGAAAATAAGGGATTCGCGCGTCGATCGCACGACGAGCTCCAGCGCGCGTGGCGTTGCGGTTCGCGTGCTCGGCGAAAAGACGTGGGGCTTTTCGTGCTCGTCGGATTCGAGCGAAGGCGCATTGATGCGTGCGGCTGATCGCGCCGTCGCGATTGCTCGCGCGTCGGCGAGCGTCGTCGCGACACCGGTTCAATTTCCGGAACGGGCAGGGGAGACCGGCACCTATCGGACCCCGGTCCAAATCGATCCCTTCAGTATTTCTATTGAGAAGAAATTGTCCGAGCTCGAAGGTGCAGTGAAGGCGTTGCGATCCGGCGCTCCACCGTCCATTCGCACGGCCGAAGCGTGGATGGATTGGACGCGACTGAAAAAGCATTTGCTCACGACCGAAGGCACCGACGTCTCGCAGGAGCTCACGTACGGCGGATGTGGCATGCACGTGTTCGCAGTTGGTGATGATGGCCGCGCGCAACGTCGCAGCTATCCGACGTGGCAAGGCGCCGACGGTTTTCAGGCGGGCTACGAGCGCATCGCGCTTTTGGATCTCGTTGGACACGCGCGCGAGATTCGCGACGAGGCGATCGCGCTTTTGTCGGCGCCGCCCTGTCCGAACGGCAGGCGTGATCTGATCCTCGAATCAAGCCAAATGGCGCTGCAAATCCACGAATCGTGCGGTCACCCGACTGAGCTCGACCGCGCGCTCGGCACCGAGATTTCGCTGGCTGGTGGAAGCTTCATGCAACCGAGTCTCTTGAATGATCTTCGTTACGGATCACGCGAGGTCGATCTCGTGGCCGACGCCACGAGCGCCTCCGGAATGGGCACGTTCGGTTGGGACGACGAAGGCACTCCGGCCGGCAAGCATCCGCTCGTCCGTGAAGGAATGTTCGTCGACTATCTCTCGAGCCGCGAGACCGCCGCCGCATTGAATCGCGCTTCTACCGGCACCATGCGCGCGGACGGCTGGAACCGCACGCCCATCATCCGCATGACGAACGTTTCGCTTGAAGCGAAAAAAGGGAGCCTCGAAGATCTCATCGCCGACACGAAAGACGGCGTCTACTTCGCGACCGACAAGAGCTGGAGCATCGACGACCTGCGTCTCAACTTCCAATTCTCGTGCGAGATCGCTTGGGAGATCAAAAACGGAAAGCGCACACGCATCTTGAGCGATCCTTTTTACACCGGCATCACGCCCGAATTTTGGCGCAGCTGCGACGCGGTTTGCGGACCCGAAGAATGGAAGCTTTGGGGGATCCAAAACTGCGGCAAAGGAGATCCGATGCAGATCATGCAAGTCGGACATGGCTCCGCGCCGGCGCGATTCAAGGCTGTTTCTTCGGGGAATAGTGGCAAAGCATGAAAAGCGTCGACTTGCTTTTAGTCTGCAAAGAAGCGCTCACCCAAGCCGGTGAAGTGGACGCCGAAGTGTTCGCGCGCGTTCGCCAGCGCGGTGTTGCACGGTTTGCGATCGGCGCGCTCGGCCAGCACATGGATCTCGAAGAGAGTGAGGTCGTAGTGCGCGTGGCGCGTGGCAAGCGCATCGCAGAAGCGAAGACCAGCTCGCACGAGCGCTCGGCCATCGTCGAAGCGGTGCGTCGTGCCGCCGCCATCGCGAAGTGCTCACCCGAAACCGAGGGCTTCGCCGGTTTCGCTTCAAAAGATGACCGAAGGGAACCTGTCCCACGCGGAGACGCCATATACTCAAAAGAGAGAGTCTCACCCCCACGTCGTAGTGAGGCGACCGTCAATACAACCGCGGAAGGCCGCGTCGCGCTCCTTGCTCCAGCATTGAGCAAGATCGCCGCGCGCAAATTGGTGAGCGCCGGCGTGCTCGAGACGAGCTCCGGAGCCACCGTCGTCGCAACTACCGGCGGATGCGAGCGCGCGCACGACGACAGCGTTGCGTCGTTTCGAATTTGGGCACTGGAGACGGCAGGGGCAGGTGGTGCGGCGGGCTTCGGCAGCTCCATGCATCGTGACATCTCGAGGCTCGAGATCGAAGCGGAGACCGAGCGCGCCATCTCACGCTGCGAGCTCGGAAAAAATCCTCGCGAGCAAGAAGCCGGCACCTACGACGTCGTGTTCGAGCCACCCGCGGTTTGCGAGCTCCTTGAATGGCTTGGCATGATCGCGTTCTCTGCCTCGGAGGTCGAGCAAGGATCCTCCGCGCTCGCCGGTCGCATCGGCGAAACGATTACCGGCGAAAACGTGAGTATCGCTGAAAACCCGGTAGATGAAGGCGATTTGGGGTTCGGCGCACCTTTCGATTGCGAAGGAACATTGCGCAGAACGATTCCGATCATCGAGCGCGGCATCGCCAAAAACGTTCTGACGAATCGCATCTATGCCGCTCGTCGCGGCGAGCAATCCACCGGCAGCGCGGTGCTTCCTTCACTGGCCGGCGGCTCGGGAATCTCCGGCGTCGCGCTCCAAATGGAAGGCGGCGAAGCCAAGAGCGTCGACGAATTGATTTCAGGTGTTGATCGCGGTCTCTACGTTTGCCGACTCCATTACGTGAACGGAATGCTCGAGCCGCGCCGCGCGGTCATGACTGGCCTCACACGCGACGGCTGTTTCTGGATCGAAAAAGGAAAAATTTCTCACGCGGTAGGCAACATGCGCTTTACCGACAGCGTGCTCGAAGGATTCTCGCGCATCGACGCCATGACCAAATCACGCAAGGCTCTGCCCACGTGGTGGAACCCCGGCGGCGCGACCACAGCACCGGCCGTCCGCGTTCGGCAATTTCGTTTCAATGGAAAAAGTCAGACCCGCCCAACGATGTGATCGGCCGAAGCCGAGCTACGCTCAGGCGTCCAGAGTTACCGGTTTTGGAACGTCATGTTTCCGGCGACCAAAAACGCCCACCAGAAGAACGTGGCAATGGCGAGCAATCCAAAAATGCGAAACGCCTGAAACCCGATGCTGTACTCGCGACGCTGGCCGGGAATTTCGATCAGCTGATCACAGACCACCGTGCGGCCGACCGTTTTCAAGTGCGCGAAAACTTCGGTGAGCTTGCCGAGCGTTTTTGCGTTGGTGAGGCCCAAGGCTACCTGTGGCGTGATCTTGATCGGCAGGGGCTGATTGCCTTGCGCGAGAACCAAAGCGTTCGGCGTTTCCAAGATTTGCGCGCGCACGAAACCCTCTGGAACGCCTTGAAATAGGCTCTGAAACGCGATTTCCTTCGGCGCGTCGCGGGGCGGATCCATTCCAGGAATGCACCGAAAACAAATGCCGCGTCCGCCGAGACCGAGCATTCCGCCGAACCACATGACGCCGACTCCGCCTTGGCCGACGCCGATCACCGACACGCAGCCTTGACCAAGCGTGACGAAGCCGATGGCGACTTGTCCGATGGCGATGAAGCCGCGCGCGAATTGTCCGACGGCGAAGACTCCGATCGGCTCCGCACCTACCGCGACGACCGCGAGCGAGCCGTCACTCGAGAAGAGCTTCATTCGAAGCTCAGGGTAACCGAACGATGCAAACCCAACTCTGGTAACTTTGTTTGCATGAATGTCGGCGTTGCGCCCTCGATCCTCGTTCCGATCTGCGCGTCGTGCGGAGTCGTCGCTCGCGAGCATGGGACGTGCGAGTCGTGCGCGCAGCCGATCGCCCGAATCGGATCGCCTGCACAAGGCGTGGTCATCTGGGCCGCGATGCGTGCGTCGTTCACGTGTCGCTCGTGTGGTTTCGCGTCGCCCTACGACGGCATCGTGTTGAGCGACGGCGTCTCTTGCGCGCAATGCGGCTCGTATCAGCGCGTCGACAAAGCCGCGTGGACCACGGTCTTAGAGGTCGTCCACGGCGTCGCCGATTTGGGCGGTCCCGACCCCGAAGGACGATTTCCGAATCCGCGAATTTGGATCGGTGACGCAAACGGTTACGCGAAAATCGGCGTCGACAAAACCTTTGCGTCGGCAACGGCTCAAGGTGGCGCGATCGACGTTTGCCCTGGATTTCCCGTGTGTAAAGCGTGCAAGCGTCCGTTCGACATTCAAATCGAAAGAGGAATCACGACCGCGCACTGCTCGAGCTGTCAAACGACCGCGCGCTACGCGTTGCCGGCCGAGCTCGGAACACTCGGACCGAAAGTCGTAGCGATCGTCGCTGAAGAACAACGACAAGGCCGCGTCGAAGCACGCGTGCATCAAGGAGATGCAGGCATCGTCACGATGACCTGCCCGCAGTGCGGCGCGGCGCTGCGTGGTGACGGCGCGTCGTCGACCATCGAATGCGCCTACTGCCACACGTTCGCGTTCATCCCTTCTCGGGCGATGCCGAAGGGACCGGGAAATTTGGTGAAGCCGATCGTTTTTTTCGTCGCGTTCAGCGGGCCATCGAGCGCGCGTGCCGATCTCGAAATGGCGAAGCCGGAGACCGCCGACCAGACGAAGAAACGCAAATCGGGAGCGGGGCCGATGTCGCGCGAAATCGTACCGCTGGTCGGCGTCGACCTCGCGCCGCTCAGCAAAGGCGCCGACATCAAACAGTGGATGCTCACGATCGGTTTGACCGTCGTTGCGTTGGCGGTCGGTTACGTCGCCGTTGCCCTTATTTTCTAGGTCGATCATGCGTGGCTCTGGGCACTTGGCGATATTCGGGTACGGAAGATTCGGTCGCGCGCTCGGTGAGCTTGCGATCGCGTCGGGACTGACGGTGAGCGCAGTCGATCCGCATTCGAGCGTTCCGCCCGAGCTCGCGGCGACCTCCGCAGACGCAATCGCAAAGGCCGACATCGTGGTGCTCGCGATGCCGGTCGAGGCGCTCGAGTCCGCGCTCACGCAGCTCGCGCCATCGTTTCGCGCGGAGCAATTGGTGCTCGACGTCGGCAGCGTGAAGGTCCTGCCGTCGAAGCTCCTCGAAAAACATTTGGGTGCGCGCGTTCCGTTTGCGGCGACGCATCCGCTGTTCGGTCCGACGAGCCTCGCGCTCGGTGAGCGTCCGCTACGCGTCATCGCGTGTCCGAACGACTTGCATCCAAATGCCGTAAAACAAGCTCGATCCTTCTACGAGTCACTCGGCTGCGACGTGCTCGAGCAGCGCGCGGAGGATCACGATCGCGCCATGGCTCGCACGCATGCGCTCACATTTTTTCTTGCGAAGGGCGTGCTCGACGCATTCGGGTCGGCTCCTGCTCCTGAATTTGCGCCAGCTTCATTTCAAGGAATCGCGCGTGCCATCGAAGCGGTGCGCGCGGACGCCTGCCACCTTTTTCGAACGCTGCAGATCGACAATCCGTTCGCCGCAGATTCACGTCGCGCGATTTTGGATGCGCTGGTCGCTGTCGATCGCGCCATTGCGTCCGAGGCGTCGAAGCTGAATGCGAATGCGTCGGATGCCGCCGCGCTCTCCATTCCCGATCTCGGATCCAAATCTCCCGAGCTTCGTGAAGCGCGCGCGAGGATCGACGACGTCGACAAAAGCATCATGAGCCTGCTCGCACATCGCGCCGAGCTTTCACGAAAAGCAGGAGCTGCAAAAAGCGCGATCGGTGGGACGACCTACGATCCGAATCGCGAAGCCGAGCTCTTGAAAGCGCGACATGAATGGGCCGAGGAGCTTGGTCTCGCGCCGGCTTCGGTGGACGACGTGTTCGATTCGATCTTGCGCTTCTCGCGCACGATCCAGCGTAAATAGAAGCCTAATTCGTTCCGCCGTCGGTTTGTGATGCGCCTTCGGAGACGTGGAACGGCAGCGAGACTTTCACCGTTCCGATGGTCGCGTCGATGGTCCCATCGCCAATCACGCTGCCCATCGACGCAACCGACATCGACGTTCGTGCCATCTCCGGATCCGTGTCGTTCGTGAGGATCGAAACCGTTTCCTCCGAGCTCGCCTTGTAAAAGCCCGCGCCGCCGAGCGCGTGTGATCCGTCCTTCAGCGTGAGCACCGACGCATAGCTCAAGCCGTAAAAATCGTCGGTCGTCAGATCGATCGACGTCGCAGGGCTGGATGCGATCGTCGCGCCGCCATCACCAGCGTCCGCGTCGGTGGACGAGTCGAGAAACGGACGAAGCTCGGCAGCGACGATGTCGTTCGGATCGGAAATCGTGATGGACTCGGAATGACTCAGCGCCTGCGCATTGAACGTGACCGAGCTCGTGCCCGGAGCCGCGGCTCGAAATTCCGCGCAATTGGAAGCGTCTCCTTGATTAGCGGATGAATCGACCGTGATCGCCGCGCCACTCGCGGCATTCGTGATCGAGCTCGGCGTCGAGACCAGCACGTCGCCATTCGCGTCGAGGAGCGAGGGGCACCACGAAAAGCTGGCTCCCGGCATGAGCGAAAATCCGGCTTTCACGTCTTCTGTATCCTGGCGATGCACCGAGAGCGCGGTGGCCGTCGCAAATGTGAGCGGAAACGAATCTCCCCAGGTAGCGCTGCTCGTCGTGCTCTTCACGTCGACGTGCAGGCTCGCGAGACCGTCGCGTGTTCCGGTCACGAGCAACGCAACCTCGCCCGAAGAATTCGTCTCCGGCGTGATCGTGCACGCGTTGTCGTCGCAAGATGCGTCGATGAGAGAAATCGGCTCCGTGTTCAGCGCGCCGCAATCTTGGATGCGCGAGCTGCCGTTCGGGATGCTCTTGGAGATGACGCACGCCTGCCATTGCGGGTCGATGCGGTTGATCTCGACCTCGACCTGAAAGCCCGTGGCGACGCGCGGAGAATCGTAGCGATCACCTTGAACCGCGAACTCGAGGGCACCCGTGTCTCCATTGGCTTCACCATCCGAGTGTTCGGGGAAGCAACCGCCGAGGGCGACAACCGCCGCAGAAATCGAAGCCAACCGCACCGCCAACCCAAGAAATTGTTTCAAGATTCCCGCGCCTTTTGCAGTCTGTATGCCAGAAATATATGGCGGATTTGCCGATTTTTCCCGCGGATCGTGAATTCGGCGTCACACCGTCCCGGCCCGCGTTGGCTCACCTCGCGAATGCCTTCTAGTTTCCGCGGCTCGAAGTTGGTAGGAAGTCGCAGATTCTCGAGCCGGTTTCACCTGTCCGGCGCCCCTTCCCACGGTCAATGTCCATGAGCGAACCCGAAACCCCCGCGTCCGAATCGTCGGAGCCCGTTTTGCCGAAGTTGCCGAAGTTGGAAGAGACGCCGGATCGTGATGCAGACGACGACGCCGCGAAGAAGGACGACACCGATTCGAAAGAGGGCGAAGAACCCGAAGAGGCGGCCGCGCAAACCGCCGCCGCGACCGCGACGCTCGAAGACGAAGACGAAGAAGACGAAGTCGTGCTCGTACCGCAGGGTAATCCGCTGCGCTGGGTGCGGGGCGGCATCACGACGTTCAGCGGTGCGCTCGGCGCATTTTTGCTGATGGCGCACGACGGACAACTCCGTTGGGGTGTCCCGCTCGGCTTTATTTTCGTGGCGATTGCGACCTGGGGGATCATGGATCTCCTCGGCACGTTCGACGACTCTGAGAAAGACGCATTCGGAAACTCACTCGTCGTCTCGGAAAATACGCTGCGAACGCTGGCCGGCCCGCTCCTCAAGCTCGCTGGCTCGATCGTCCTTTATGGTGGCGCGATCGAAGGCGCACAGAGCGGCGTGCAACTCGGGCTCAGTGAAGGCGTCGCGCAAATCGTTTGGGGCGGGCTCGTCACCGCCGCATTTTTCACGCTCGTCGTGATGGTGTACGGCGTTGGCGT
>JBDTFL010000028.1:0-3935 GCA_039937955.1 Polyangiaceae bacterium
ACTCGCGCGCGAGCGAACCAATAGTGCGCACATTGCTCACGAGCTCAGAACTCCTTTGACCGAGATCATCGGTCAGCTCGAGGCCCTCCGAAGTCACGACGACGCGTCTCGGCTGGCGATCTCCGAAATCAAAACGGAGCTGCTTAGATTCGCGGACGTGATCGAGGCCATTTTGGTGCTTTCGGAGCCGACCTCCAAGACCCCGTCTTCCACCATCATCAACGTTGCCGACATCGTTCGAGACGTCGCTCCGACAACCGCGAATGTGGATGCGCCGGATGAAGCGCTGGCGTTGGGAGACGAACGATTGATTCGCCTTGCCGTACAAAACCTCGTGCAGAACGCGCAACGCTACGCAGATGGCGCACGAGATCTTCGAGTGTCCAACGACGACGACCGTGTTCGCGTCACGGTCTCGGATCGCGGACCCGGTCTCGACCTGTCCGCGCGCGAACGAATGTTCGAACGCTATTGGCGAGGTGCCGCCGATATCGAAGGGCGTGGAATCGGTCTCGCCCTCGTCCGCGCTGTCGCCGAACGCCATGACGGGTCTGCGCGCGCTGACCAACGTGACGATGGCCCAGGCTTGGCCGTGTCGTTCACGGTCGGAAAAATCATCGAATGGCGCACGTCACAAGAATCGTGAGCTGAGGCGAAACATTATGTGCGCCCGTTAGGTCGCCGTTCAGATTCGCCACGTATGCCTTGAGCATGCGCGCTCGGCACGTCGCGGCGGTGATCATAGGACTCGAATGTTTTGCGAACGTCGGATTCGCGGCTGATTCGACCATTACTTACCGGCAGGCGCTCAACCGCGCCGCGCACGTCTCTCCCGACTTGGTCATCGCACGCACACGCGAAAGCGTTGCCCGCGCTGAAATTGGGATCGCCGGAACGCTTCCCAACCCGAGTATTTCGGTCGGCACGAGCTCGCAGACCGCGCGACTCTCGGGCGGCGTTACCGTTCCACTTCTCATTCTCGGTCAGCGTGGCGCCGCGATCGACGCGAGCACTGCTGACTTCACGACGACCAGAGTCGAAACAGAAGTGACGGCAGTCGATGTGCGTGCATCGGTCGCACACGCGTACGTCGCACTTTGGCGGGCGCAAGGAATCGTCATCGAAGAAGAGCGGTCGGCCGCGATCGCGCAACATCTCGAAACGGATGTTCAAGGGCGTGTCGATCTCGGCGCCGCCGCGAATGTCGACGGACTCCGCGCACACGCAGAACGATTGCGCGCCGACGCACAAGCGCAGCAGAGCTCACTTCAGGTTTCAGCCGCTGCGAGCGATCTTGGAGCGTGGTTCGGAATTCCGGACGCGGCGACCCTGCGAGCGCAGGATCCCCCGGAAATTCCCGCTCAACCACCTGCTCTAGCGGATTTGCAAAATTCGATTGGCGACAATCCGGCGGTGCGACGTGAACGTGCAGACACCGCAGCGGCGGAGGCACGTGTCACTCGAGAGCGCGCGCTGGTGCGCCCAATCCTCATCGTCGATCTCGGTTTCGACGCGTACGACGACACGTTGTGTCCGGGCGTTCCGTGCAGCAACCCTCCGGTCAATTATCGCGGCGCACTCGGTGTCGAGGTTCCGTTTCTCAGTCAACGCGGTGGCTACATCGAACGCGAGCAGGCCAACGCTGCGTCCGGACGCGCGCGTGAATCTGCACAGAGGCTGCGACTCGCTGCTGCGCTGGCGAGCTCGTATCGCACGTTCGATGCTTGGCGCACGAGCACACGCGCGCTCGCCGACGGCGTCGTTCCGGCAGCCGACGCGGCAGCAGCCGCAGCCGAGGAGTCGTACACGTTGGGACGAGCACCACTCGTGGCCGTGCTCGATGCCGAGAAGGCGCGCGTCGAAGCAAACCTTTCGCTTTTGGAAGCGCGCTCGCAAACGGCTGACGCGTGGATCGACGTCGAGCACGCGATCGGAACGCGATGAAAAGACTTTTTTTTGTGGATTTCGTTGCACTCGCGATGATGGCGTCGTGCCATCGATCGACCGACGTCGCGGAAACGGCCGACGCCGTTGCCGTTCACTGCGAAGCTCCGAAAACGATCAGCGTCGACGACACGGTCGCGATTCGAGGAAGAATCGAACCGCCGCCCGGCGGAGATCTTCCCGTTGCGTCTCAAGTCGCAGGCCGCATAGCGCTGGTCAACGTTCACGAAGGCGACACCGTTAAATCTGGCGATGTCATTGCATCGCTCGATGACGCGAATACGCGCGATGCGCTCACGCAAGCAGAGGCTGCCGTCGCGCAAGCGCAAGCCTCACAGGCCAATGCGTCGACGACATTGGATCGAACCAATGCTTTGGTCGGTCGAGGCATCGCTCCCAAACAGGAAGCGGAAGAAGCTGCCGCAAAAGCCGCGGAAGCGAAGGCCAATGTTGCAGCTGCGAATGCGGCGGCGGATCTCGCGCGGCGCACGCTCGGTCGTGTGGCGGTGCGGTCGAGCTTCGCCGGCGTCGTCACGAAAGTTTGGCGTGGCGCAGGTGCTTTGGTCGATGGGACTGCAGCGACGCCGATCGTGCAGCTCGCTGCGGACAACGCGCTCGAGTTCGCGGCGGACGTTACGCCGGAGGAGCTCTCGAAAATTCACGACGGCGACGCAGTTCACGGATCTCTGACCGAAGGCGGCGACTTCGACGGCGCGGTTCGCGTTCGCGCGCGCTCGCTCGATCCGTCAACGGGGCTCGGCAGCGTGCGCATCGCCGTCAATCACCCGGCAGCCGATGTGCCGATCGGCGCGTTTGGTCGAGCGGTCGTGACGTTCGGTCATCGGTCCGACGTCGTCACGCTGCCGACCTCCGCGTTGCGCGGATCGGTGGCTGATGGTGCAGAGATCGCGATTTGCAAATCCGGAAAGATCGAGCTGCGTGCCGTCAAGGTCGGATGGCGCAGCGACGAACGCTTCGAAATTACCGACGGCTTCAAAGCAGACGAGCGCGCTGCGATTGATCACGTCCTCGGCCTGGACGACGACACGTCGATCATCGAGGCCAAGTGAAGTTCTACGAGCTACTTCGACGTCGCGCATCGTTCGTTTGGCTGACGACGCTGATGCTCGTGATCTTGGGAATCGTGTCGGCGCTCGGAATGCCGAGCGGCATCTATCCGGAAGTTGAATTTCCGCGCATCGTCGTGGTCGCGCGAGTCGGTGGCGCACCCGCCGATGTCTACCTCGCGAACGTCACGCGCCCTCTCGAGCAAGCGTTGACCGGCGTGCTCGGCGTGCAGCGCATTCGGTCGAAGACGATCCGCGGAGCGACAGAGATTTCGCTGCAGTTCGCGCCGGACACGGACATGCAACGCGCACTGCAGATGGTGCAAGCGAGCATTGCGGAAGAACGCTCAACTTTGCCTGCGGATGCTGAAATCGTGGTCGATCGCATCACGACTGGATCGTTTCCCGTCGTTACTTTCAACGTCGCCGGCGTCACGGATCCGCGTGAGCTCCGCGAGCTCGCGGATTTCGTCGTACGTCCTGCGCTCGCAAACGTTCCAGGAATCGGGCGAATCGAAGTACTCGGCGGCGATGTTCGCGAGCTCGAAATTATTTTGCGACCCGACGCAGCTGCAGCGTTGCGTCTAACGCCGGCCGACATTGCCGACCGAATTCGATCGTCGATGGGGTTGCGCGCGGTAGGACGCGTCGAACGCGATCGACAGCTCGTCACCGTCATCAGCGACGCACAACCCAGCACCGCCCAAGACATTCGCGAGCTGCCGGTCATGGTCGCGCCTTCCGGCGTTTCGATTCCGATCGGCGCGATCGCGGAGGTCACCGAAGGACACATCGATCGCCTCGTTCGCGTGGGCGGCCCGCGCGGCGAAACGGTCGGCGTGAGCGTCGCGCGTCTTCCGGGAGCAAGCACTCCGGACGTTGTCGACCATGCGATCGCCGCAGTGGCCGCACTTCGACCTTCGC
>JBDTFL010000029.1:0-4927 GCA_039937955.1 Polyangiaceae bacterium
CTGCATCCTCATTGCGATCTTCTTGTTGGAGGACCTCGCCGAGATCGAATTGGAGCCGCGGATCTTTTCCGCCTTTGCTGATCGCTTTGGTGAGCAGGAGAGTCGCGCGCGCGAAGACGTTGTCACACATCGCCTCGTCGACCGACGACTTGCTTCCGTTCGAGCGACCGCATCGCAGCTCGTCGGCTTGGAGCAACAACCGCCGCGCGCTGACGTGCACCTCGAAGTCGCCCATGAGCGTCGGATCCATCGCGAGGTCCCACGCGTTCGGACGACCGAACGTGTCGCGCGTGACGAGCGTTTGCTGTGCGTCCGCGTCGATCGCAAATGCCGAAACGGCTGCGCACAGAATGAAACCGGCGCTGACGAAAAATCGCTTCATCCGTGCGCGCCCTTGAGAGCTGCAGGTTTTGCCTTTGGTTTTGGATCGCCAGAAGGGCCCATTTTACCGGCCATTCGTGATCGCGCATGCTCGGCCCACGCCGCCGGTGCGTGTTCTGCATAGCGGCGCCACGCGTCGCGAGCCGCGGTTGGATCACTGCCTTCGAGGCCGATCGCAGCGAGTGCATCGATCTCGTTGTCGCCGGTGCCAGGTCCGATGACGCCTGCCGCAACGGCATTCTTCAAGAGCGGACGTGGGTCGCCGTGAATGCGTTCGTCGAGCACCGCTTTCGCTTCGGCATGTTGACCCGCGCGATCGAGCGAGAGCGCGAGGCCGAGCACCGCCACGGTTTGCGGCAGATCTTGCGCGTCACGTTCTGCTTGGCGAAACGTGGCGATCGCTTCGCCCAGCGCGGACGGTCCGACGTCGAGCGCGATCATTCCGGCTTCGTCGTACGCAACGCCGCGATCGGTGGGCGTCAGCGCCGACGCGCGCGGCAGGAGCATTTGATACGCACGGCGCGCTTCCTCCGGGTGCGACGTCCGCGCGGCTGCCCTTCCCAACGCGAGCAGTGCCTGCGGATCGTCGAGCGCATGCTCGTCGCGTTTTCTTGCTTCCAGAAGCGCAGTGAACGCGTCCGAATATTTTCCGAGCGAAGCCGCTGCACGTCCTTTGAGGACCATCGGCGCAGCGCGTCCGGGCAAAACTTTTTCCGCTTCGTCGGCGAGCGCGAGTGCGTCGTTCGCCATCGAGGTGCCATTCGCAACGCTCACGATTTTCGCCGCCCCACTCGCAAGCAGATCGCAATAGTGACGAAGTGCCGGAGATTTGGCTCTTTCCCAGACGTTGGCGCGTGAGCCGTCGACGACGTCGCATTCGAGCGGACGCGCGCCGGTCGTGCCCGACATTCCGCCGAGCCCGCTTCCCGCTTGCGCGAAAATCCAAATCAGCGTCGTGAGCATCATGGGCATCATCCAAAAACTTCCTACAGGAAAGGATGACGCAAGATGATCGTCTCGTCTCGTCCGGCGCCGATGCTGACGACGTCGAGCGGACAATCCGTATCTTTGGCGATGCGATCCAAGTAGCTGCGTGCCGCTTTCGGAAGGTCATCCATGCTGCGCGCTTTCGCGGTGGAGTCCGACCAGCCCGGCATCGATTCGTAAATGGGCGTTGCTGTGTCGAGCTCGTCGATTGGAAATTCTTTGGTGGTCCCGCGCCCATCAGAGAGCTTGTAAGCCACGCACATTTTGATCTCCTCGAGCCCCGAGAGAACGTCGAGCTTCGTGAGCGCGATCCCGTCGATGCCGTTCACGCGCACCGCATAACGAAGAGCCGGTAAATCAAGCCATCCGGTGCGTCGTGGTCGTCCGGTGACAGATCCGAATTCGGCGCCCGCGTTGCGCAAACGATCCCCGATCTCGTCATGTAGCTCGGTCGGAAACGGACCGCCGCCAACGCGCGTGGTGTACGCCTTCACCAAACCAATCACGCGATCGATGCGCGTGGGTCCAACGCCGGAGCCCGTGCAGGCGCCGCCCGAAGTCGGTGTCGATGATGTGACGAACGGATAGGTACCGTGATCCAAATCGAGGAGCGTGCCTTGCGCGCCCTCGAAGAGGACGTCTTCTTTTTTGGCCAGCGACTCGTTGATGAGCGCCGATGTTTCAGCGAGCAGCGGAAGCAAACGCGCGCGCACGTTCTTCACCGTCGTCATCACCTCATCGAGGCTCGGCAATTCTCCGCCAAGCGCTTTTGCGACCGGTGACCACGCTTCGATCGCCGACCCTACCAATTTTTCGGTCTTTGCGAGATCGCGAAACGCACCGAGCGGAATTCCGCGACGGGCGGCTTTGTCCTCGTAGCAAGGTCCGACGCCGCGTTTGGTCGTGCCGATCGCGGTAGAGCCCTGCTCCCGCAACGTGTCGATCGCTACGTGGTACGGCAAGATCGCATGCGCGCGATCGGAGACGGTGAGCCGCGTGCCCAACGTTTTTTCGTCGAGCTTTTTCTTCGCGATTAATTCGTCGATCTCGCCGAGCAGACGATCGGGATCGATCACCATTCCTTGTGCGAGCACGCAGCGCGTTTCAGAGCGCAAAATGCCGCTCGGAATAAGGCGCACGATCACCTTCTCGTCTCCGACCACTAGCGTGTGCCCGGCGTTCGGTCCGCCCGCATAACGCACGACGAGCTTCGCGCGCTCGGTGAAGAGGTCGACGATTTTTCCTTTACCTTCGTCCCCCCACTGCGCTCCGACGACGACGACAGCAGACATGGCGCCAGCCTACCCTGACTTAGGACCGAACGGGATCTCTGACCGCTGACAATGGGCTGGATTGCGATAGCATTTGTGCGAGATGAGGACCCGCAAACGGTGGCGCTGATCGTCGCCTCGCTGCCTGCCGCGCCCCCATGATTCGCCCGAGGCTGATCATCTTCGATCTCGACGGCACGCTCATCGACTCACGCGGTGACATCGCGGCAGCATGCAACTACGCGCTCGAGAAGTCGGGCCGGCCGCCGCTGACCACCGAGAAAATCTCGACGATGGTGGGTGATGGTGCCCGCGCGCTCATCGCACGCGCGTTCGACTTGCCGGGTGAGTCGCCCGACATCGAAAACGCCCTTCCCCATTTCCATGCATATTACACACAAAATCCTGCTGATTTCTCGACGTATTTGCCCGGTGCGATCTCGACGCTCAGCGCGTTGCGCGAACGCGGTTTGCAGCTCGCGCTCGCCACCAACAAGCCGCGCGCAACCACCCTGGCGGTCATGGCAGCAATGGACATGTCGAAATATTTTTCGGCAGTGACGGCCGGCGGTGACGGTCCGCTGAAGCCCGCGCCCGATCCCTTGCTCCGCATTTTCGGTGAGCTCTCGGTCGCGCCGCGCGATGCGTGGATGATCGGCGACGGCACACAAGACATCGGCGCGGCGCGTGCGGTCGGCTGCACGGCGATCGCAGTAGGCGGCGGTTTCGTTCCGCGTGCTCGCCTCGAGGCAGCGAAGCCCGACGCGTGGATCGATTCGCTCGAGGAGCTTCTGTCCCTCTACTGAGGCGGATACACGCCGATCGTTTCGCCGCTCATCGCGTCCAGGATCAAAAGATTCTTGGCCGACCAAACGACGATCGCCCCGCCCGCCGCGTAAAAATCTTCGACTGGCCAGCAGTCGGGTAGCGGGCGCTGCCAGTATACCGAGCCCGTGTTGCCATCGACGACGGTGAGCTCGCCTTCTTGCGCGCCGTCTTGCGATGGTGAAATGAACGCGGCCACGTTTCCGTAGGCCGCGAAAAATCGGCCGGGCTCACGGTTCGACAAACGTGCGGTCGGCAACCACGGTGCGAGCATTCCGAAGTTCGTGCGTATCTGCAGCGTGTTCGGATCGAGGCTCATGACCTGCGCGTTTCCGGACATGTCCTCGATGCCGACGAAGAGCGCGTTTCCGACCGGCGCAAGCGCGGCGATGCGACAGCCAGCGATGGGAACCGGCAGGCGGGTGTTACCGGGCGTCATGCGAATTTCTTGAGCTTGCGTGACGTAGTAAACGCGGTTGTTGAAGAAGACCGGACGAATGTTGGTCTCGAGCGCTTTTTCACGTTCGAAATAAAGCTCGCGCCGCGAGGCGACGTCGTAGATGACCATGCCGTGCGCGCCGAGCAGACCCCATTTGTCGACTTCGGCTGCGAGCAACGTTCCGCCCGTCCAAATATTTCGAATGGTGGCGTCTTGCGCGACGCCTTTCACGATTCCGCCCATCGATTGGAGCGTCGATGGGATCACGAGCTCGAGGATCCCCTTGTCGGGCGGCATGGTGTAGCGAACGACCGCGAGCTGATTGCCTTCGATCATTTCGAGATCGACCGGTCCCGAAAACGAGCGGCGGCAGATCTCTTGGCCGGTCGTGGGGTCGAACGCGACGATGAAGTTTCCGGCTGTTTTCGCGAGTAAAAGTGGTTGTCCGTTGGTGCTCGCGTCGTAAATTTTTGGGCCGCGATTTGCGCCCGACGGATTGAGCTGGAACTTTGCAGGGATGTTGAGCGTCCACCACTCGCGGCCGCTGATGAGATCGAAACACTGCACGCGCGAACGAATGGAGATGAAGAGCAACCGACCGACGCTCATGATCTCGTTGAGCTGATCGAGCCATTCTTCGCCGTTCAATGCCTGCCAGGCAACGGCGGCGTTCTTCAGGCTGTAGGCACGAACGCGTGGCGGCTTGCCTTCGGGCAAATGCGGGCCGACCAAAATGAAACCGTGCTGCTGATCTTGGCAAAGCGCGAGTCGGTTTGCTGGAACCGAAAACGGCGGATGCGCAGGTGTCGTTCGTTGCAGTGATGGAACTTGTTGACGCGCGCGCGTGACGGCAGCGGGCGGCGGACGTCCTGCAGCCGGTGGAGGTTGCGGGCTTCGATCGCGTGGTGTTCCCGGTGCACGCACGGCATTCGCCGCGGGCGAAGGTGGAGGCGGCGGTGGTGGTGGAGGAGGCGGCGCTCCACTCGACTGCGCGGCGGCCGGCGCCGATTTCACGAACGGCGGC
>JBDTFL010000030.1:0-5291 GCA_039937955.1 Polyangiaceae bacterium
CGACGCCGACGAGAGCAAGCCCGGCGAAACCGGCATCGCGGGTCTCTTCGCGACGATCATGCCTATTTTCATGCTGATCCTCGCGGTTGGTGTACCTGTAAAATACATCTATTCGGTCGTGGCCCACGGCGCGAGCATCACCGACGCGTTCATGCCGATCGCGTTTTCGATCATCTCCGGCGTGATGGCGTACACGCTCTACCAAATCAAAGGCGCGGGCCGCGACAAGAGCGTCGTCATCTTCGCGCTCTTCTTCTTCGTCGTCCTCTTCTGGATGGCGTTCGAGCAAGCGGGCAACGCGCTCAATATTTGGGCAGAGTTTTTCACCCATCGCGAGACGTTCGGCATCACGTATTCGGCGGAATCGTTCCAATCGATCAACTCGGGCTTCATCGTCATCCTCGCGCCGATCTTCGCGTGGGTTTGGCTTCGTCTCGCAAAAGCGAATCGCGAGCCATCGACACCACTCAAAATGGCCATTGCGATGGTCTTCATCGTCCTCGCCTTCGTCGCGATGGGCGGAGCTGCTGCAGCTGAAAACGCCGGCGAAACACGCGTGCCGCTCGCCGCAGTTCCGGATGGAATCGACGTGTCGAAGCTCGACGCGGGTCGCATGAAATACGACGCGAGCTCGCACGAGCTCGTCGCGCGCGGCGTCGTTGCTGCGTACGTCGTCAACGAAGCGCTCGCGAAGTCCGCCGACCCTCGCTATTTGAAGTCGGTCGACGCGGCGATCGACAGCTCCGCGAGCGTCGCCAAGGGCTCATCGAAACGCGTGAAGCTCGACGGGCTTCCGCAAAAGTACGAAGCGCCGAAATCGAAAGACGACAAATGGTCGTGGCACGGCGACACCGAGGAGCTCGAGCTGAAGTCGAGCATCGAACCGAGCGACAAGCTCGCGTTCGTCAATGCGGGCGCGCAACCTGAATGGCGCGAAGCGATGGATTCGCTCGAAACGAAGAGCGCCGCCTCGCAAGTAACCAGTTTTTGGCTCGTTTTGAGCTACTTCCTGATGACGGTCGGTGAGCTCTGTTTGTCGCCGGTCGGCCTCTCGATGGTCACGAAGCTCGCGCCAAAACGCTACGCCTCACTCTTCATGGGCGTGTGGCTCCTCTCCTCATCGGTCGCGCAATACGCCGGAGGCAGCATCGGCGAAAGCTGGGGAACGATCACCCCCGCCGCGTACTTCAATCTCTTCGTGCTCAGCTCGCTCGTCGGCGCCGCGATTCTCTTCGTGCTGGTGTGGCCGCTGAAAAAGTTGATGCACAAGGTGACGTAACGTGGAGACGCCCGAACAGTTTTTCGAGCAGCTTCGATCCTACAAACGACACGTCCTGTTCGTCGCCCTAGGAGCCGCGTTTGTGGTCGTCGCAATGCTGGGGTCGATCTTCGATTCTTCACTGCGGGGGAAATTCTGGGGGATCTGTCTGTTGCTGTCGGGCGTCTTCGTGATCATCGGCGGCCGCATCGGATTGCGTTCCGGCCGGACCGTTCTGACGGGCTGGATCGTCGCTGGCCAGGACGGCGACGCGGGGCTCGGGTTCGGTGAGGCGCATTCGACGCAGGAGCTCGAGCAAATGACGCCGCACGATCGCATTGCGTTCGCGAAGCGCTCCAACATTTTCTTGATGGTCGCCGGCATGTTCGAGATGGCTCTCGGACTGGGCCTACTCGTTCTTGGCCAGTGAGCCGGCTTCCGCCGTTATAGAGTCGCGTCAGCTACTTCACGAGGCTCAGTCGCGGGCCGGCTCCGAAGGCGACGAGGTGCCCGCTCTCTTCGGCGACGAAGACGTTGCATTTTTCGTCGACGCGCACGAGGTCGGGGATCGCTTCGCACGGGCCGATGGTTGCGACGCGCGCGCCGTCGCCGGGGCGGAAGACGTGGACGTCGACATGCGGAACGAAGAGCGCGCCGGACCGGAGGACCGGCTCGAGTCGGCGCGGGACGTCGGATTCGAGGACGACGCCGAGGATGTGGCGATAGCGGAGCTCGCCCGTTGCGGCTTCGATGGCGACGAGCTCGCCGGTGGGTGAGTTGCCGACGAAGAGATCATCGAGCGCGAGCCACGACGTTCCGACGGGGGCGACGGGGCGTTCGCTCGACCAAACGGATTTTCCGGATTCGAGATCGAACGCGGAGAGCTTGAGGCCGTGACGATCGCGAACGGATGCAGCGACGACGTCGGCCGCGACGAGGGGACCGCCCTCGACCGTGCAGGGCGTCTCCGACAACGTCTTTTTCCAGCGTAAATGCCCGGAAAATGGGTCGATCGCGAGGATTTCGGCGAACGAGTGTGCGCCGCCGGCGAGCGCGACGAGCGAGTCGTGCGCGAGAACGGGAGTCGTACGAAAGCGAAGACGATTGCGAACGCGCCAAACGACGGCGCCGGTTTGCACGTCGAGCGCGGTGAGCGCGGAGTCGCCACTTGCAACATACAAGAGTCGGCCGGCGCGCTTCATGCGGAGCGCTCCGCCGCGTCCCCACGCGTAGCGCCAACGCAATTCGCCGCTCGCGAGATCGATGGCGACGAGATGACGTTCGCCTTCGGTGACGATCAAGAGTCGGGGCAACCCGGGCACGTTGACGACCGAACCGGCGGGCGGAGCTCCGAGGCGCGGGGTGATTCGCGTGCGCATCGAGACTTCGCCGTCGCCGAAATCGTGGAGACGAATTTCGCCGTCGGGGAGGATGCGCGCGATGCCGCCGGGCGTGACGACGCTCGTGGCTCGAGTGGTGGGCGTGCGCCACATCACCTCGCCGGTCATGCGATCGAGGCAAAACATTTCGGTCGAAGCGCCGACGATCAAGCGATCGCCGCAGAGGAACGTGCCGCGCAGATCGATTCCTGGAACGAGCGCTCGCCACATCTGTCCGTAACGAAGACGCGTATTCGAGAGCTCGCGTGTGGACGTTGCTCCGCGCGGCGGAACGACCGCGAACGCACGATAAGGCTCGGGTGACGGATTCACGCACGCGTCGTCGCGGCACACTTCGCGGAGTGCATCGCCGGTCTCGCGAATTTTTCGGCGAAACGCGGAAAGCCGCAAATTCATGCAGGTTTGGCGATCGCGACGAAGCAGCGCACGCGCGATGGCGCGTCCGAACGCGAGCGACGCTTCGACGAAATCCGGAACCGAAAGCGAAGGGAAGGTGAACGACGGCGGCAGCTCGCTCGCCCTATGCATGCCCACCAACGTGAGCGCCGCGTCTCCATTGGGGACGACGCGAATCGCGATCGGCATGCCGCCGCCACTCGCACGAAGGAGCGCTTCATGACCGGCCTCCCACGTCTCGAGCGCGCGTGCGGCGAGGTCGACGAGCTGCTCGGCGAACAAGAAGGGATGACCATCTCCGAGCATTACGGACTTGCCGCGAATCTCCGCGCGGATCTGACCGCGAAATAGAAGCGCATGAAGGTCGGTGCGCTCGACGCCGTGCAGCCCGTTGCTGTTTTCGGAATTCGATTTCTCGCGAGCGCGACGAAGCTGCAGCTCCGCGCCGAATGCCACCGGCACATCACGATCGACTTCGATAAGAGCGGGCGCCATCATCGGACCCGTCACCGATTGCTCGAACGCGTTTCGGTCCAGCGCCGACAAATCGCGTCCGGCCCTCTCGAGATCGCGAGCCACGGTGGGCGTCGCATTTTTCGATGCGTTGCAGGTCGCGATCGCTTCCATCACACCATCGACGAGCTCGGCGAACGAAACGCGATTGTCGTAGGTGATGACCTCGGGCTCGTTCCCGGCGCGATAAACGCTGAGCGCGGCGACCTTGCCGATGCGCTCGATGCAAAGCTCCCAAGGCTCGTCGCAGAACCGCACGATCGCCTTGTTTTCAAGTGATTTCGAGAGATCGACGACGACGTGCGCGATGTCGCGCAACACGGCGAACATCTCGCCTTCGGGCACGCGCGCGGTGACATTCGCGCCGCCGAGGAAGATGTCGATCACCTCGCGAGCGCGCCGCCTTGCCCGCCGCGTGCCGGAGCTCGGCTCGGAAGTCGGCGCAACGCCGAGGCCTGTGTCGTATTGTTCAACGGGGTTGGGTGCTACGTAGATTTCGAATCGGTGCATGTGCGTTGGCGAGACCGAATCGTAGGAAGCGCCGAGGGAGAACCGATAGTTTTTGGCGAACGTGACAGACATTGGACAACCTGGCGGCGCACTGTTAGCGGCGCCTCGGTCTTCGCCGCACGCAACGCTGTTCGGGCTTGCGCTCGTCCTCGCTTGCGGTGCGTTTGCCGTGTGGATGTGGGGCTTCACGATCGACGACGCGTTCATCTCGATCCGCTACGCGCGTCACCTGGCGAGCGGCGTTGGCTATCGCTTCAACGCCGATGGTCCCGCGACCGATGGAGTCACTCCGCTTGCGTGGCCGTTCGTCCTCGCCCCGTTTGCGCGGGCCGCGGCGCTCGACGTTTTGTTTCGTGCGAAGTGCATCAATCTGATCGCGTGGCTCGTGGCCGCGTTCTTTCTCGGCAAGCGAATCGGATGCTCCGACGCAAAGCTGGTTTGGAAAATCGCGGCGCTGGTCCTCGTGGCGATGTCGCTCCCGATTTTTGCGGGCGCAGTCAGCGGAATGGAGACGGGAGTCGCGACCGCGCTCGTCACGTTCGCGGCGCTCGAAGCGGATCGCAATCGAGTGCAGAGCGCATGCATAATTGCGGGCATTTCGGCTCTATTTCGTCCTGAGCTCGCCGCGTGGGCATTGACGCTGGCGGCGGTTCTCTCGACTCCGACACGCGATGCGAAAAAAATATCAGCGGCGTGTGGTTCCGCGCTCGCGCCATTTTTCATCGTCGTCGTGATTCGGCTTCTTGCTTTTGGCCGCCCGGGTCCGCTGTCGCTCCTGGCCAAACCGAGCGACCTCGCGCACGGCGTGATGTACGCAGTCCCCGCCGCGCTCGCTGCGCTCACTCCGATTTTCCTCTTCGCGCCAATCGCGATTTGGCGCGCCACCAATTCCACGCGGGCCATTGCGCTCGCTGCCGTCGTCCACTTTCTCGCGATCATCGCGGTCGGCGGCGATTGGATGCCCTACGCGCGGCTCGTCGCGCCCATCGCGCCGTCGCTCGCGCTCGTGTTGCTTCGCACGGCGCCAAAAGCGAACGTCATCGCGACCTCATTTCGTGTTTTGGCGGCCGGCGCGCTCGGGCTTCGGCTGCTCTTCGTTGCCGCTCCGCCGGGTCGTCACGTCGAGCGCGACCGCGAAGCGCTGATTGTGGCCGCGCGCCAATATTTGCATAATGCACATAGTATCGCGACCGCTGACATTGGCTGGCCTAGCG
>JBDTFL010000031.1:0-2980 GCA_039937955.1 Polyangiaceae bacterium
CCTGAAAATCCTCAGCGGCCTGCCCAAATCGAATACCCCATTCAGCGATAAGTCTTCCCCTGAGGAAATCTTTCAACGCTTCGGCCTGAGCAAAAAAGCGTTCAAGCGAGCGGTCGGACGACTTCTCCAAAACAAACGCATCGCCATCGACGAAAATCGTTTCGTCGTTCTCGCCAAGAAAAAATAAGGGCGAAGCGGACTAGCGCAAGAACACGAAGCCGGCGTAATCGGCGGCGCTAGCGCTCTTCGTTTGGTCGCCGTCGCTCATGATGGCAATGCCGCCGAAATCTGGAATTTCGGCGTTCTGATCACCATCTTCGAAGTGCGCGCGAAACTCGTGCGCCATGTCGATCTCCTCGGATTTCCACGCGCCCGTGGGACCGCCGGTTTCCAAGATGATCGTGTCTTGCGCGACGAACGGATTGCGTTTGCGGCCGCACGTTTGTCCCTTCGTGCCGACCGAGCTCCACACGTATTTCAGCGTGTAATATTTGAAGCCGCGCTTCCACGTGAGGTAAACGACCGCCGCTGAATCCTCTTTGCCGGAAGCACATTCGTTACCGCCGACCGGCAGCGTGTTCGCGCGCCAATTCCAGCGCAGCTTTTTCAAACCTGGTCGCTCGGCGTCGGTGACTTGATAACCGAGCACGGTGGTGTCGTTGGGATATGTGTATTTTGCACGCAAATACGGCATCGCCGGATCGTCGACCACCGTGTAGTAGTCCACCGGCCCAGAGTCGCGCTTGAACACGCGAAATGAATGGACGTCGACTCTGACGTCGGCGCCCGCAGCAACCGCATCGTGAATGGTCGCAGTCGCGGCGGCCCCGAAGACGAGCAGGGAGAGCGTGGCCAAGCGAAGAGGAAGCATCTCTTCGTATGTAGTCATGGTGGGTCAATTTGCCAGGGCAGCCCGAAAGAATTCTCAGGGATGCGCGACGATCGACAAAAGCGCACGGCCGTATTTTTCGAGAAGGGCCGGGCCGATGCCCGACACGTCGAGCAGCTCGCCTTCGTCTTTCGGGCGCGCGACAGCAATGCCGAGCAACGTTTGATTCGTCAAAATCCGAAACGCTGGAACGCCGCGTTTTTTAGCCTCTTTCGTGCGCCACTCACGGAGTGCGCTCTCGAGCTGCGCTTCAGCGCCGGTGAGCTCACGATTGTCGGCCGAGCTCGCGCGCGTGCGTTTCTCTTTGCCTTTGCGGCTGGTGCGTTTGCCGCGTGAGCGCTCGGGCGTCGCCACCATCTTCATTCCGGAGCCGAGCACAGCCGCGTGACCGTCAGTCGTGAGATGCGCGCGTTGAAAGGGGATGACCTTGCCGTCTTTTTCGAACGTTTCGCTCGTGACGCGAATTTTTCCGGCGCGCGCCAATGCGCCGATGACGTGCTCGAGCGAACGACGATCGAGGGTGTCTTCACCGAAGAGATCGCGATGCAGCTGACCGATGGCGCGGCCGTCGCGTTCGCGTAACGCCGACAGAACTTTGAGCGCGGCGGTTTCTTCTAGTGAGCTCGGCGCGCGAAATACTTGTGCAATACATGTATCTGTCGCGCAGACGTCGCACATGCCGCATGGCGTGCCGTCGTCATTTTGATCACCGAAATGCGCGACGAGCTGCAACATGCGGCACGACGACGTCTCCGCGTAACGCCGCATTTTCTCGAGCGCTTCGCGTTTGTGCGCGCGCTGCGCCTCGTAGCCTTTTCGCCAATCACCGAGCGCCTGACGAACCGTGTCGTCCGGGTCCACGCTCGCTCCGCCGTGTACCCACAATTTTTCGAGCGCTTTGTCGAACGTCTGCGAGTTGATGTTCACGCGGTCCATCAAATCGGTGATCGACACGCCGCACGACGGGATCGATTCACGAATGCTCTGCAGCACGCGCTCTTCCGGATAGTCGCGGTCGAAGAAAAATTCGTGCGTGCGTGTGTCGATGTAGCTCTGCAAAAGCACGGCGCGTGACGGATCGCCGTCGCGACCGGCGCGTCCGATCTCTTGGTAATAACCCTCTACCGTAGCGGGCAACGCCGTGTGGATGACGGTGCGTACGTTCGGTTTGTCGATGCCCATTCCGAATGCCGTCGTCGCAATGATGACGTCGAGCTTGCCGCGCAAGAATGCGTTTTGTACGTCGTCGCGCTCACTCGCGCGCAAGCCTGCGTGGTACGCGGCTGCGTGGAACATCTTGGAGAGATCTTTCGCGAGCTCTTCGGCCTCTTTGCGCGTCGGGGCGTATACGATCGCCGGACGGCGATTCGGCTCGTTTAAAAGGCTTTTGACGATCGCTGCGCGTTCGCTCGGATTTCGTTCGACCACCTCGACACCGATATTGGTGCGCCGAAATCCGTGGATGGATCTAAGTGGTGCTTGGAGCCTGAGCTCACTGACGATGTCGTCTTGAACGGTAGGCGTCGCCGTCGCGGTGAGCGCAATCACCGGCGCTGGTCGGAGCAGCGGAAGACGCTCCCCCAGCATTCGATAGTCGGGACGAAAATCGTGACCCCATTGCGAGATGCAATGCGCTTCGTCGATCGCGATCAGCGTCGGCTTTCGCTTCGCGAGCATCTCCGGAAAGCCCGGCACTTTGAGGCGCTCGGGCGCGATGAACAAGAAATCCAAGTTGCCATCCAAATACTCACGACACACCGCGCGCGACTCGGTGCGCTCACGTCCGGAGTGGATTCGCTCTGCACGAAAACCGCGAGCTGCAAGCGCACCAACCTGATCTTCCATGAGCGCAATGAGGGGGCTCACGACGAGGGTGGTGCCGCCACGTGCGATGCCGGGAAGCTGATAACAGAGGGATTTTCCCGCTCCCGTAGGCATGACGAGCAGAACGTCGTTGCCCGAGGCCGCCGCCTGACAGACCGCCTCTTGATACGGCCGAAAGGATGCGAACCCGAAGGCGGTTCGAAGAAGCTCGGTGAGATCGCGGTGTTGAGTAACGGACATCTTGCCCTGGAAAAAAACAGTGACCTC
>JBDTFL010000032.1:0-8595 GCA_039937955.1 Polyangiaceae bacterium
TGGATTTTCCGCTTCCGGTGCGTCCGACGATCGCGAGCGATTTTCCGGCGGGCACCGTGAAGCTCACGTCGTCGAGCACCGTGCGGTCGCCGTACGCGAAGCCCAAATGCTCCACGCGGAGCGCGCCTTTCACTTCCGCGGGCGGCGCATTCGGACCATCCGAGACTTCCGGAATGGCTTCGAATACCTCGCGCAAACGCGCATGTCCTGCCCGACCACGCTGCACGATCGACAGCGCAAAACCGAGGGCCACCATCGGCCACATCATTCGTGTGAGCGCGAGCGAGAACGCGAAAAAATCTCCGGGCGTCAAACCACCGACTGCCGGACCACGCAAAAGCAACGTGCCGCCGTACCAAAAGAAAACGAGAATTCCGACCGCGCTCGTTGCGCCCATCATCGGTTGCATCGATCCGCGCAAGCGCGCGAGACCCAAGCTGGCTTCGAGGTACGCGCTGTTCGCCACGCGAAATCGCGTGAGCTCCCGCTGCTCGAGCGCGAAGCTGCGCACGACGCGCACGCCCGCCAAATTCGTCTGCAACGACTCGCTGAGCTTTCCGAGCGTGTCCTGATTTTGACGAGTGCGCGCGAACAGCGATTTCGAAAAGCTGCGCGTCATCAAGACGAGCATCGGCAACGTCACGAAGCTGGCGGCCGTGAGCTTTCCGGAAATGCCGAGCATGACTTGCAGCGCGCTGGCGAGCCCGAAGACGACGTTGATGATGTTGAGAATGCCGAAGCCGGTGAGCAACCTTACTTGTGTGAGATCGTTCGTCGAGCGGCTCATGATTTCGCCGGCCGACATCTTTCGATAAAACGCCGCGCCGAGCCCATGCAGCCGGTGCAAAAGGAGCGCACGCAAATCGTATTCGACGTCGCGACCCGCATTGAAAATGAGCCAGCGACTCGAGACGCGCGTGATGAATGCGACGACCGCGAGGCCCAACATCATCGCCGCCGGGCGCCACGAACCCACGGGATTTTGACCGAAAATGAGATCGATCGCGGCTTTCGACAGCCAGTCGATCCGGTTCATCGAAAACTGAAACGTGGCGAGCATCACTGCGCCGAAAACGTACGCGCCGACGTGCAGCTTCATCTGACCGACGAGCGAGGTCGGCATGTCGTGGAGCGAAGTGCGCTTGGCCATCCTCAGCGGACCTTGCGACCGGCGGGCATCACCGGACGACGATGCGACGAGCCCAGCACCGGACGCTTACCGGAAGCGACGGCGAGAATTTTCACCTCGAGATGCGCGGCGAGCAATCCGAGCATGACGCGCGCGCCACCTTTGCCGTCGAGCTCCTGAACGACGCCGACCTTGCCGACGAACGGGCCTTCGAGAACTTGAACGCGCGAGCCACGCTCGACGATCGCTTTGGTGTCGACGTTCGCAACGTCGGCCGACGGCGCGGTCGCATCACGACGATCACGCGCGGCCTCCGCAATTTTCACGATGGGCGCGAGAACCACGATCGCGTCTTCCAGCTGCTCGTCGATCACGTCAGAATGCTCGAGCGCAGTTTCCACCGGAACGCGCCAACCGATGCGCAAAGGCCCGGGTTTTTCCAGTAAAGCGATGAGCTCGTCCAACGTGGTGTCGCGTGCCGGACGCGCGAGATGATCTTTGGGCGGGCCGATCGTGAGCTGCTCCGGCAACGCCTCGAGCGCCGCATAAAGCTCACGCGCATGACGAACCATGTGCGAACGAAACGTGCGCTCCTCGGAAATTTCGACGCGTGCATCCACGCCGCGTGATCCGATGGCGAGCACGAGGAGCGCGCCCGAGGCTTGGTCGCTCGAGAGCGCGAGGCGATGGCCGTCGTTGTCGTGACCTGGCTGACCGACCTTCGGGAGATCGTGCTTCGTGGATACCTGCGCAACCTGACCGACCTTCGGAAGGTCGTGTCTTGTGGTTACCCGCGAGACTTCGGCGGTGGCAAAAATACCTGCATGATGCAAGCGCGCCAAGACCCCCTCGCCCCAACCGAGCAGCCGTTTTTCGAGCGGCGTACGCGACGTTCGTCCGCCACGTTTGCTCTCGAGAGGCGCACCGAAGTCACCGCGCGTGAGCTTGATTTTTCCGCGTTTCCGGGATGCGTACCGCAATCCGTCTTCCGCGCTCCCTCTTCGCATGCCCGAATTGGCCCGTATGTAACGAGCGCCGCCTTCTTGTCAATCCGCGTACCTGCGGCTCAGTGGATGTGGAACGTAAGCATGCTAACGATTTTTGCTTCCGAATTGCGGCGTGGGTACTTGACGCGATGCGTTATTGTCTTATTTTCTCGGCATGCGTCCCACACAACAGTCGCATGAGGTCGCGACCGCCTTTCTGATGGGCCTCGCGTTTTTTGCGCTCTCCGCTTCTTGGTGGCTCTGGATTGGCCACCATTAACGCTTCTTCGCGCATGCGCGAATGACAGCGGACCCAAATCGCGGCATAAGACCCGACCCCGGATTGTAGAATCGGGATCGAGTTCCTACACTACCGCTCCCCGTGCCCCGCCCCAAAAAGACGAAGACCGCAGAAGACGGCACCACGCTCGTAAAAGCGGCTCCGAAAAAGTCCGCCGCACCGAAGCCCAAAGCCGCGCGCGCTGCAAAAACTCGCAGCGACGACTCCGAGGAGAACCTCGACGAAGGCCTCCGTGAACAAGGAGAAGCGGCCGAATCCGAGAAGCATGAGGATGGCGGCGCTTCGAACGCAGATCGCGACGACGACGGTGACGTGGTGGAAGCCAGCGCCGAGATCGTGGACGAGGACATCGACGTGAGCGCGCCGGTCGGAAAAGTGCGCATCGACCCGGACGATCGCGGGCTCGCGAAGTTCGACGTCATGACCGCGTATCAGCGGGAAATTCAGCGTCATCCGCTCTTGTCGCCGGAAGAAACGCACGCGCTCGCCGTGAAATTCGTCACGAGCCAAGATCCGACGGCCGCAGCGAAGCTCGTCACCGCGAATCTGCGTTTGGTGGTGAAGATCGCCTACGAGTATCGCCGTGCGTATCGCAACATCATGGACCTCGTGCAAGAGGGCAACATCGGCCTCATGCAAGCAGTGAAACGCTACGATCCGTATCGCGGCGTGAAGCTCTCCTCGTACGCGGCGTATTGGATTCGCGCCTATATTTTGCGCTTCATTTTGAACAACTGGCGCCTCGTGAAATTGGGCACCACGCAAGCGCAACGAAAGTTGTTCTTCAATCTTCGCAAGAAGCGCGCGGAATTGGTCGCTCTCGGAATCGATCCGACGAACGCCGAAATCGCCAAGCAGCTGAACGTCGGCGAGCAAGAAGTCGCCGAGATGGATGTTCGTTTGGCCTCGAGCGAAAAATCCCTCGACGCGCCGGTCGGTGACTCGGACGGTCGCTCGATCGCCAAGGTCGACTTGATGCCGAGCGCAGGTATGGGCCCGGATTCGATCGTCGAAAACGAGGAAATTCACGCGCTTTTGACCGACAAGCTCTCGGTGTTCCGCAAGACGTTGCTCGAAAAAGAGAAAGAGCTGGCGATCTTCGACATGCGACTCGTTGCCGACGAGCCGCTCACGCTTCAAGAGCTCGGCGACAAGTTTCATATTTCACGCGAGCGCGTTCGTCAGCTCGAGCAACGCCTCACCGGTCGTCTCCGCGAATTTTTGAAAGCAGAGATGGGCGACGCCGCTACGCTCGAGGCATGAACAGCGATAGCCCTGGTGAGAAGCAGGGCCGACTTTTCGTCGTCGCTACGCCAATCGGGAATTTAGGGGATATTTCGCAACGCGCGCTTTCGACTTTGTCGGAGGTCCACACGATTGCGGCAGAGGACACGCGCCGCACGCGCACGCTGCTGACCCATTTTTCGATCGCGAAAAAAAATCTGGTGTCGCTTCATGCGCACTCGACTGAGTACGATGTCGAGCGCATTTTGGAGGAGCTCGTAAACGGCAACGACGTTGCGTTGGTCACTGATGCCGGCACGCCCATCGTGAGTGATCCGGGCGCAGTGCTGGTGCGCGCGGCGATCGCAAAAGAGATTTCGGTGATTCCGATTCCGGGAGCGAGCGCGGTGCTTGCGGCGATCGCGGGGAGCGGACTTTGCGAAAGCGGCTTTCGTTTTTTGGGATTTTTACCGCGAGCGGGAACTGGGCGTCGCGACTTGATCGCGCGCGCGGCCGACACACCGGAAACGGTCGTCATCTTCGAATCGCCAAATCGCGTGCAAGATACATTGAATGATTTGGCTGAAATCATGCCCGATCGCAGCGTTTGCGTGGCGCGTGAGCTCACGAAAATCCACGAAGAGTTCGTGCGCGCAAAGCTGAGTGAGCTGGCAGGGCTCGAACGCGAATGGATGGGTGAGGTCGTTTTGGTTTTGGGCGAGTGGGTGCCGGAAAATCGCGAAGGCGAGATCACGCTCGCCACCATCGACGCCAAAATCGACCTCGAGCTCGACGCTGGCTTGCACGCGAAGACCATCGCCGAGAAATTGTCCGCCTTCAGCGGACGACCCAAACGTGAAGTTTACGCGCGCGTCCTCGAGCGCAAACGCTATCGTGAGTAGATGCGAACGCTGCATCTTTTGAGGCATGGCGAAACAGAGCTCAGCGCCGACGGAACTTTTTGCGGTGAGATCGACGCGAAGCTGAGCGCGCTCGGTTTGCAACAAGCCGAAGTCGCCGCAAAGCATCTCGTCCAATTGGATCTGGAAGCGATCTACGTGAGCCCGAAGGTGCGCGCGCGGAAAACCGCGGAGCCCACGGCAAAACAGCTCAATTTAGAGCCGAAGATCGAGGAGGGTCTGCGTGAGATCGAATACGGCGTTTGGGATGGTCGCAAAGAAAGCGAAATCAAAACGAACGATCCGGTGACCTACGCCAACTGGGTGAGCGACCCGGCCGTGCATGCGCCGCCAGGTGGCGAAAACGGTTACGCAATCGCCGCGCGCGCAGTTCCCGTCGTCGATCGCGTGGCGCAATCTCATGAAGGAAATGTGTTGTTGGTCAGCCACAAAGCGACCATTCGGGTGATCGTCTGCGCATTGCTAGGACTTCACATCGGACGATTTCGCGATCGCATCGCGTGTCCGACCGCATCGCTCACCACGTTCGAGTTCGGCTCCCGCGGCTCGCTGCTCGTGCGCATCGGCGAGCGATTCTCATAACGCTTGCCCGAGCGCTGCGTCGATCTGCTGCGCATTGAATCCGACCATGATGTGACCGCGTACGTCGATCACGGGGATGGATCCGCCACGCATTCCAGCCTTCGCGAGCTTGGCTTGCATCTCTTTCGCGGCGCCGGGATCTTCTTCGATGTCCTTGTCGATGAACGGAATATTTTTCTGCCGCAAATACGCCTGTGCCTGATGACACGGGCCACACCACGACGCGCCGTAAATGACCACCGCGGCGTGGGTCGACGGTTGCGCGCTCGGATCGATGTCGACGTTCGGGTGCGTGTCCGGGTTGTTCGCAAGCGCCGAGGCGGTGGGAACCGTCGTCGTGCCGCCGTCATCCGCGAGCGTAGGCAATTTTCCTTGGCGACGTGCGAGTGCGAGCGCGTCGAAATCCGAGAGCGTCGCTGCGTGCACCGGATAATTGCCGTCCGACCCAGCCACGCGCAAATCCGCTAGAAAAATGCGGTCGCCGTGCGTTCCGTCTTCGCGCGACGGATCGACGACGCGCACCGAATCACGACCTGCGAGCGGAACGTCTTTCGGCGATTGCTCGACGTGAAAATCGCCTTTTGCGTCCACCCACGTGAAGAGGAGATCTTTGCTTGCATCATTCACGACGAACGGCGCAGTGGTGTCTTTCGCCACTTCCGGCTTCTTCCTGCAGGCAGAAAGCAAAAGCACCGCGCACATGAGCGCCGTGAGCGCGAGCCAAAGAACGCGGAGGCGTCCGACATGCTGGCGCATGCGGTTCATGACTTGGCCTCGGATAGCGCTGCCCATTCGCTCATCATTGCGTCGACTCGTTTGACGAGAGCCTGCTCTGCTTTCGCCAATTGAGCCACCTTCTCCCAGTTTCCTTTCGGATCTTCACGTAGCTCTTCGCGCAAACGAGTGAGCTCCTTTTCGCCGGACGCAATCGTCTGCTCGAGCTCCACGATACGCCGCTTTTTACGCTCTTTTTCGCGCGTCGCATTTTTTTGCGCTTCGAAGACGGTGCGCCCCGCAGGATCGTGCTCTCTCGTCGGAGGTGGCGGCGGAGGAGCGCTCTGTTTTTTGCGGTGTTGCTCGCGCCCTCTCTCATAGACGGGCATTTCTGGCTTCGACGCATGGGCGGCTACGTAATCGCGAAATCCGCCCGGATAGATATCCACTTTGCCATCACGCACGCTGATGATGCGCGACGCGGTCTTCTCCAAAAACCGACGGTCGTGCGAGACCAAAATCACGGTGCCTTCGAAACCCGCGATCGCTTCTTCCAAAATTTCAGCGGCCGGAATGTCGAGGTGGTTCGTGGGCTCATCCAAAAAAAGCAGATTGCGTGGCTCGAGCAAAAGCTTCGCGAGCGCGAGACGGGATTTTTCTCCGCCGGAATATCCAGAAACAACGCGCAGCGGATCGTCTCCGTAAAATCGAAATCGAGCCAAATACTGCCGCGCCGCTTCGGTGGTGAAGTCTCCGCGAACCGTGCGAATTTCTTCGGTGGCGATCAAATTCGGATTCACCTCACCCAAGTGCTGATCGAAATAGCCTTGCTGGAGATTGGTGCCGCGTTTGATCTTTCCGGTGTCCTCGTGGGAGCCGCGCCCCGCGAGCAATTTCAGCAGCGTGGTTTTTCCGGATCCGTTGGGCCCGACGATTCCGATGCGCTCGCCACGACGCACGAGGAGCTCGACACCCGAAAATAAAACACGACCGCCGCGTGATGCTGTGAGCTCGCTAGTGTCGAGCACGATGTCGCCGGAGCGTGCGGCAGGAGAAAACCGAAACGCGATTTTTTCGGCGGCTGCCCAAACATCTTCGGGGCGGTCCACGCGATCGAGCTTATCCAGCATTTTTCGGCGGCTTTGAGCCTGTTTTGTTTTTTGTCCGGCGATATTTTTGCGGATGAAGTCTTCGGTTTTGTCGATGAACGCTTGTTGGCGTTCGAGCAGTGCGCGCTCGCGAGCGAGGTCGTCATCACGCGCAATGGCGTAATCCGAATATTTCATCGGATAGATGCGAACGTCACGCGAGCCGAGCTCCAAGGTTTTCGGACACACGCGATCGAGGAAAGCGCGGTCGTGCGAGACGACGATGACGCCGCCGCGATAGCTCAACAAAAAATCTTCGAGCCACGTGATGGTGTCGAGATCGAGATGGTTGGTAGGCTCGTCGAGCATGAGCAAGTCGGCTTCTTGGGCCAAGACCACGCCGAGATTCAAACGACCGCGCTCGCCTCCCGAAAGCGAAGACACCGGCCGCGACAAATCCTTTTCGCTGAACCCGAGCTTCTGCGCGAGCATCGACACGTGGCGCTCGAGCTCGTCACCGCGCGCAATGTGGTAGCGATCCGAGATCTCAGCCAGCGCGGAAAGCGAACGCGTGGATCCACTTGCCGCTTCATGTTGCACGCGCGAGAGGTCGGCGCGCAGTTCCACGATCTCTTTGAAACCCGACAAAAACGCGCCTAAAACGTCACCCTCCGCGGCGACCTCGTGGGATTGTCTGTAGTATGCAACCTTCGTGTCGCGCTTGATGACCGCACTTCCAGCGTCGGGCTCGAGCTCGCCGGCGATCAGACGAAGCAACGTGGATTTGCCGGCGCCGTTGGGAGCAACGATGCAGACGCGATCGCCGCTCTCGATTGCGAACGTGACTTTTTCGAAGAGCGTGTCGCCCGCGTAACCGAATTTCAGATCGGCCACCTGAAGAAGAATCATCGCGTGCTCGTAACTACGACTTACCGACGAGCCGCGCGAGAGATTCCGTGGTCGTTGTCATCGGCGAGCGTTCGGTTGGCTCTTGGCGCAAAAAGGATTCGATCTTCGGCATCTTCGAGATCGCTTCGTCGAGGTCGGCGTCGCCGCCTTTTTCGTATGCGCCGAGCGTGAGCAAATCACGCTTCGCTTCGTAGGTGCCGACCATCGCGCGGAGCTTTCGTGCGTTGGCGGCATGCTCTTTCGTGACGACGGCGTCCATTACGCGCGACAAAGAGGTGGCAATGTCCACCGCCGGAAAGCGCCCGCGAGCCGCAATTTCTCGACTCAAAACGATATGGCCGTCGAGCACGCCGCGCGCTTCGTCGGCGACCGGCTCGTCGATGTCGTTGCCTTCGACGAGCACCGTGTAGATGGCGGTGATCGATCCTTTGTCGCTCTGACCGCCGCGTTCGAGCAAACGCGGAAGGATCGCGAATGCGCTCGGCGGAAATCCTCTTCGGGTGGGAGGCTCACCGGCAGCGAGGCCGACCTCGCGTTGCGCACGTGCGACGCGCGTGATCGAGTCGATCAAGAGCATCACGCGCAATCCTTGATCGCGAAAATATTCGGCATACGCGGTGGCAACTTGTGCGGCGCGAACGCGCTCGAGCGCGGCGGCATCACTCGTGGCAACGACGACGACACTGCGCGCGCGGCCGTCTTTGCCCAGTGCATGCTCCAAGAACTCGCCGACCTCGCGACC
>JBDTFL010000033.1:0-5521 GCA_039937955.1 Polyangiaceae bacterium
CGTGTCCTTGCAGTAGAAGAGGGCGGTCGGCGTTGGCTTCGTCGCGCTGGAATTGCGGGCGTGATCGTTCTCGCGATTGGCGGCGGTTTGGTTTGGCGAGCGAAGCATCGGCCGGCGCCTCCCGCAAAATATACGTTGGCCGACGTCGCTCTCGGAGACGTCATCGAAAAGGTTCAAGCGACCGGCGCGGTGCAACCGGTGCTCAGCGTCAGCGTCGGCGCGCAGGTGAATGGCCGCGTGACCGAGGTGGACGTCGATTTCAACTCGACCGTGAAAAAAGGACAGGTGCTCGCGGTCATCGATCCGAGCATCTACACGACGCAAGTTTCGGCGCAGGCGGCGAGCTTGCTCGGCCAACGTGCGCAGCTCGAGCAAGCGCGCGCGCAAATGGAAACCGCGCGTGCGCAAATGAACACCGCCAAGGTGGTGCGCGATCGCACCGCTGAGCTTTTTCGGCAGAATTTGGCTGCAAAAGGCGATCTCGACACCGCACAGGGAAATTACGACGCATCGAAAGCGACGTTCGACGCAACCGGCGCGGCGATGGATTCTCAGCACGCGGCGATTCAATCGCAGAGCGCGCAACTCAATCAGACGAAGACGAACCTCGGCTACACCACGATTTATTCGCCGGTCGACGGCACCGTCGTCACGCGCGGCATCGACCCGGGCGCCACGGTCGTCGCGAGCTTTCAAGCGCCGGTGCTTTTCGTGATCGCGCAGGACCTCCGAAAAATGCGCGTGCTCGCCGACATCGACGAAGCGGACGTTGGCAAGCTCCAAGAGCAGATGGTTGCGGACGCGGTCGTCGACGCATTTCCCGGCGACGTGTTCCACGGCGTCGTTCATCAAGTTCGTTATTCGCCGACCACCAACTCCGGCGTCGTCACGTATTCGGCAGTCATCGAGGTCGACAATCCGGAGCAGAAATTGCGCCCGGGCATGACGGCAACGGTCACCATCAAAACGCATGAAGCGAAGGGCGTTTTGCGGATTCCGAACGCAGCGCTGCGTTACAAGCCGACGCCTCCCGAAGGTCCCGACGGCAAACCGCTCCCGCAAGCACCTGAGGCCGCGCTGCCGAAGGGCCAGGGCCGTGTGTATTTGGTGACCGACGAAAAAGCCGGCGAAGAAAAGGCCGAGCCGCACATCGTGCAAATCGGAATCACCGACGGCATCGAGACCGAGATCAAAGGCGGATTGCCGGCAGGCTCGAAGGTCGTCACCGACGAGCTCGATCACCCGAAGAAAAAAGGCATTTTGTGAGCCTGGCCTCGACGCCTGCGCGTAGCTCGGCGGATGGGCACGCGCCGCCGGATTTCTCTGGGGCAACTCTCGACTCGCCATCGAACCTGATTTCGATTCGACGTGTGTCGAAGGATTACGTGTCCGACGCCGGGCTCGTGCGAGCGCTGCGTGACGTCGATTTGTTCATCGAATCGGGCGAGTTCGTCGCCATCGTCGGAACTAGTGGCTCCGGCAAATCCACGTTGATGAACATTTTGGGCTGCCTCGACCGCCCCACGCGCGGCAGCTACACGCTCGCGGGCGTCGACGCAGGTGCACGCACGAACGACGGTCGCGCGCTCGTGCGCAATCGCATGATCGGCTTCATTTTCCAGGGTTTCAACCTCCTGCCAAGAACGACGGCTCTCGAAAATTGTGAGCTTCCTTTGCAGTACCGCGGCGTGGCCGCGAAGGAACGACGCAAACGCGCGCTGCACTCGCTCGCGCAAGTCGGTCTCGCCGATCGTGTGCATCACACACCCAATCAGCTTTCGGGCGGTCAACAGCAACGCGTGGCGATTGCCCGTGCGCTCGTCACCGACCCGCCGCTTTTGCTCGCCGATGAGCCCACCGGAAATCTCGATTCACGAACCAGCTATGAGGTCCTCGCGCTACTGCAAAAATTGAATCGCGAGAGCGGCATCACCATCGTGCTCGTCACCCACGAGCCCGACATCGCGGCGTGTGCGTCACGCGTGGTGCTCGTTCGCGATGGAAAAATCGTCAGCGACACGCGCAACGATCCGCCGCTCGCCGCCGCCGTCGAGCTCGCGAAGCTTCCGCCAGCCGACAAAGGCGTGGGCTACGAAACCGAAGAGCTCAGCGACGCAGAACGTGAAAAGCGCAAGCTCGGTGGTCCGGTTCCATTTGCGATTCCGGCCATGATGTTCCTCGGCGCGCTGCTCGGCGCGCTGGTCGGAAATTTGTATAATGCAATTATTTTGGATACGAAAAACGCGGTTATTCCGCTAATTTTTGCGCTTCTTGCCGAATCGTGGCTCGGCATTCGCACCGCCAAAAAGAGGCTCGGCAAACCGCTCACGTTCGATCAGCTCGCGCGTCTCTCGCTTGGTTATACCGTGACGATCTTCGCGACGCTCGGGCTCGCCGTCGGCTGGTTCTTGATTCCGAAATTTCCGGCGCTCGCGATCTCGACGTCACTCCGCGTCGCGGTTGCACTTGCTGCAGTCTTCGCGCTCGTCGCCGTTGCAACGCTGGCGCGTTTTGCGTTGCTGTCGCTCTTCTCGAAGATCATGTGGCGCGAGCCTTCGCGTTCTGCAGCACACGGCGCACCTGCGCGCGGGTAACGCCATGGCGCTGCTCTTCAATGCCATTCGTCTCGCCGTCTCGGCGATCTTGCGAAACAAAACTCGATCGCTTTTGACGGTCCTCGGCATTTTGATCGGCGTTGCCGCAGTCGTAGCGGTTACCGCGCTCGCCACTGCCGCGAGCGACAAAGTCGGCGGAAAAATCGACTCGTTCGCATCGAATGCAATCTACATCAATCCCCAACAAGCCCAGTCGAAAGGCGTTCGTCGTTCGAGCGCACGCGTCACCGACGCCGACGCAACTGCGATCGCGCGCGAGGCCGTGAGCGTCGAGGCCGCCGCGCCGTTCATCAGCTCGAGCGGTCAAGTCGTGTACGGCGACAAAAACGTGTCGACCTTCATCGTCGGCACCACGCTGGCTTACTACCAAATTCGAAAATTTTCGATCGATCGCGGTGAGAACTGGGGCGACAACGACGAGCTATTGAAGACGAAGGTCTGCGTGCTCGGCCGCACCGTCGTCGTGAAATTGTTCGGCGGACAAGATCCGATCGGTCGCACGGTGCGCATCGGAAGCTTTCCGTATCGCGTGATCGGAACGCTCGCGGAGCACGGCACGTCGCCGTTCGGTGACGATCAAGACGACCGCGTGATGATGCCGATCGGCAGCTATCGCGCGCGCATCGTTCACACCACACCCGGGCGCGCCGACATGCTCATGGCGAGCGCACGCGACGGCGCCGGAGACCGCGCGATCACGCAGATCACGTCGATCTTGAAACAGCGACACCACATCCCCGACGACGCCGAGGCTGATTTTCGCGTGCATTCGCAAGCGGAGATGCGCGCGATCACCGACGGCATCGCGTCGATTTTGTCGCTGCTTTTGTTGGGCGTTGCTGCGGTGAGCCTCGTAGTTGGTGGCGTCGGCGTCATGAACATCATGCTCGTTTCGGTTTCGGAACGAACCCGCGAGATCGGCGTGCGCATGTCGATCGGCGCACGCGAAGGCGACATCCTCACGCAATTTTTGGTCGAAGCCGTCGTGCTCAGCTTCGTCGGCGGATTGCTCGGCGCGATGGTCGGAATCGGCGCCGCGTTCGGACTTGGTTTTGCACTGGATTGGGATGTCGTACCGAAGCCCGCGGCGCTCGCCGTGGCGCTCACGACGAGTGGTCTCATCGGCGTCGTATTCGGATTTTTGCCCGCACGTCGCGCGGCAACGATGGATCCCATCGACGCCCTCCGGACAGAATGAGAGCGGAGTGAGCAAACCGTGAACCAATTTCTCATCGCCATTCGCATCGCGTTTCGCGCCATTCAGCGCAATTTGCTGCGTGCTTCGCTCACGGTGTTCGGAATTTTGATCGGCGTCGCTGCCGTCGTGATCGTCACTGCGCTCGGTGCGGGCGCGCGTGATTCGGTCGGTCATCAGCTGGACTCGATCGGAACGAATTTGATTTTCGTGTGGCCCGATCGAACGGTTGCCTCCGGTGCGCGCAGCAAGGGTGGCGGCCGCATGACCGAAGACGACGCACGCGCCGTGATGCGCGAAGCCGTGAGCGTCGCGAATTATCACCCGCAAGTAGGCACGCGCGCCCCCGTCGTTTATGGCGACAGCAACACGACGACCGGCATCATCGGAACAACGGCGTCATTTTTCCCGCTGCATAACTGGCCGTTCGCGCGGGGTGGCCTTTGGGACGAGCACGACGAAGCCACGAAAGCGAAAGTGTGCGTGCTCGGCGAAACCGTGCGTGTGCATCTTTTCGGATCGCAGGATCCGGTCGGGCGCGTGATCCGTATCGGAAATTTTCCATACACCGTCGTCGGCGTGCTTGCGCCCAAGGGTGAGATCTTCGGCAACGATCAGGACGACACCATCGTGATGCCGATCGGCGGAATGCGATCGCGCTTCGTCCACACCGGGCCCGGGCAAGTGCAGGCTCTTACCTTTTCGAGCACGTCGGCCGACACCACCGATCGTGCGGTAACTCAGATCACCGAAATTTTGCGACAGCGCCATCGCATCGCGGAAGGCGCGCCGTCGGATTTCGAGATCCAAACGCAGAAAGACATGCAGGCCATTCAAGGCGCGATTTACGTGATTTTGACGGTGCTTTTGGTGGCGGTGGCGGGCATCAGCTTGGTGGTCGGCGGCATCGGGATCATGAACATCATGCTCGTCAGCGTGACCGAACGAACGCGCGAGATCGGAATCCGCATGGCCATCGGCGCACGCGAGGGTGACATTCGCACGCAATTTTTGGTCGAGGCCGTTGTGCTGTCGTTGCTCGGAGGATTGGCGGGCGTTGCGTTCGGCGCGGTGGTGATCGCGGGCATCGCAAAAGTGCTGGAGTGGAAAATGGGAATGGATCCACTCGCGCTCACCGTGAGTGTCCTCGTCAGCGCAGCAATCGGAATCGGTTTCGGATTTTTTCCGGCGCGCCGTGCGTCGCGTCTCGATCCGATCGAAGCGCTTCGTCACGAATAGCGGATCGCGGCTGATTTCAGAACGAGACGCCGCTTACCACCGCGAGGAGCCAAACCGCGCCGCTCCCGACAACCGCGAAGAAAAATATTTCGCGAAAATCAGGCACTTTTCAGCCATGTCCGAGTGCGCGTAAAACTTCGCCAGCGTCCTCGGGAGACAACGTTCCGTCGGCGACCATTTTCAAAACGCGATCGAGCTCTGCGTCGTTCGGCTGCGTGACCGAAGCGACTGGCGCTTGCGGAGCTGCCGGTCGTCGATACGGGCCGGCTTTGTGCGACCATTTTTCGTGGACGTGGTGTTGTCGCCATTCGCGATGCTCGTGATGCCGCGAGCCGCTCCGCCCGTGCGATTCACGAACGCGAACCGTGCCGGCGTCGGACGAAGCGACGAGCGTTGCAGCGGCGTGCGGTGAAGATGGAAACTTCACGCGCGCGCCTCCGAATGCCGAGCTGGCGTCGATGCGCACCTCGAT
>JBDTFL010000034.1:0-3385 GCA_039937955.1 Polyangiaceae bacterium
TTCGTTTCCAAGAGCGAACGCTCGCCGCATTTTTGACCGAGGTGAAGAAGCTGCCGACGTGGGACAACACCGTCGTCCTCTTCTTGTCCGATCACGGTGAGGAGTTTCGCGATCACGGCGGCCTCTACCACAATCATGCTTTGTACGAGGAGCAGCTGCGCATTCCAGGCTGGCTGGTGGCCGGCAAAGACGCGCTCAGCAAAATCGACCTCGCCGGGCTCGCTGGATATCGCAGGCGCCGTACCTATGCGCAGGACGTTCACGCGACCATCGTCGATCTGTTCGGTGTGTCCGATGCTGCACCTACGTTTCCGCTCGCGAATTTGGTGGGCGGACGATCCCTCATCAAACCACCACCGGCCAACGATTACGTCGCGCTGCTTTCGACATCGACGAGCGTGTGGCAACCGGACGATGCGCGCTTCGGTGTTCGCATCGGCGATCAAGTCGTGATGGGCGGCGGCCCGAGCTCGTTCCTTTGTTTCAATACGAAAAATGATGCCGAAGAGCATGCCCCGATCGTGCCGATTTCGCGCTGCGGGTTTCTCACCACGCTGGTGAACGAGAAATTCGCGCCGAACATGCACGCGCTCGGCTGGCGTTGACGAAATGGCTTGATAGAAGCCACACTAAGCACATGGGGAAAGTGCTGAAGTTGGCGCTGGGGATGCTTTCGGTGATGCCTGCGATCGCTTGTGCGTCGAAGCCGCAGCCGCAACCGATCGCACAAGCGGAGGTGCCGATCCGTACGCAGGAAGAGATCGCTCGAGATCAATCGAGCGGAGCATCGCTCGCCGACCCTGCGCAATGTGCATCGCAACATCCGCCCGCTAACTGCCCGAAAACACGCGCACCCGACACCTTCGCAAATACGACGCGCAGACAACGGCTGCCGCGCATGTTGGGGAAGTAAGTGTCGCCGGATGAAGCGACACGACTCGCGCTGACGACTCTCGACACCTATGTGGCGTCGTTGCCGGATGGTCTCGAATCCTATTCGGAGTGTCGCGCGACGGGCGCGACGTTTCGTAATCTTCTCGCGTCCGCAAAGTTGCCGCTGGGTGTGGGCCTGCCACCCGCGCTCGAGAAATGGATTCGCGCGCAGCCTTCCGAAAATGAGTGGGTGCCGGTCGTTCATCTTTGCGGTTTGCATGCTGCGGCGTACGACTGCATGTTTGCGCAAGCGGGCGGCATGGACGCCTACCTCGAATGGACCTTCGAGCGAAACAAGGCGATGGTCGCGATGCCGATTTACGCGCCGCTGCTCGCGACGAGCACACCCGAGTTTTTTTTGACGGCCTTCCGGGCACGCTGGTCGGTGTTTTATCGAGGCATCTCGTTCGACGTGGTCCGCGTGGAGAAGAACGCGGCCACGCTTCGGCTCTCGTATCCGGCTTATTGTTGGCCCGAGATCAGTCAACTTTCGCTCGGGGTCGCACTTCGAGCGGTGCTCGCGACGAACACCAAAACACTGAGCATCACGTCGACCGAAATCTCGCCGAGCGCATCGCAATACGATCTGCAGTGGTCTTAGCCTCGGCGCAGCAGCGAGCGATCAAAAACGAAACACTGTGGCGTCAGCGCACGACCGGGCGTCGAGAACTACCGCGAAATCAAATCGCTGTGTTGGACTGCGATTTGCTTAGTGGCATGCATGCCCACGAAGCCCAAGAAGTCCAAAAAGTCCTCGAAGAAAAAATCCAAATCCGCGCCGACGGCCCTCCTCGAAAAACAGCATCGCGTCGTCGAAGGCATCTTCAAGAAGCTCGAGAAAGGCGGCGGCGATGCGAAGGCGCTTCTGAAAGAGCTAGCGGACAATCTCGCGGCGCACATGTCGATCGAGCAAGACATCTACTATCCGGCCGTGAAGAAAGTGGATGAGGACCTCGTGCTCGAAAGCTACGAAGAGCATTCGATGGCCGAGCTCGGATTGAAACGACTCCTGGCGACCAAAACTTCCGACCAGTCTTTCAAATCACGCGTGACCGCGGTTAAAGAGCTCATCGAGCATCACGTCGAAGAAGAGGAAGACGATCTCTTTCCGCACGTCGACAAAAAGCTCAGCGCGGATTTGCTCGAGGATCTGGGCGCAAAAATGAAGGCGCAATTCGAAGCGGTGAAGGCCTCCGGATTTGCGAAGGCCGTGCCGAAGGGCTTCGACGAGACGTCAGCGGACGTTTCGCAGCAGTAGGCCGTATCAGTCGATTGGATAGATCCGAATCTGGTTTACGGACGCGCCGTGCTCCGCCACGAAAATGCGGTGCGTGGCGCCATCGAACGCGACGCCGCGAAGCTCATGAAGCCCAGTGGCAATCGTCGTCGCAACTCCCGCAGACGACACGCGATATACGCTGCCGTTCAGGCTCGTCACGTAGAGATCGCCGTCGGCACCAGCGCACGCAAAATTGGGTTGATCGATCGCGACGAACACTCGACCGTGACCGCCACCGTCTCCTCCGCCATCTCCCGCGTCGCTAACGAATGATCCGCCGGTTTGAGCGATCGCGATCACCACATTTAGATCTTGGTCAGCGATGTAAAGCCGAGACTCGTTGTAGACAACAGCGAGCGGCTTCGAAAGACCGCTTACGAGCTTCGACTCGGATGGCGGTGACTTCAACGTGTCGACCGTCCCTACGTTTCCCGAATCCGAATCGGCAAAGCGTGTGTCGATCGTCGTGTTGTCAGGCAAAAGCGTGAAGCCGCTGCGCGTGAAGCTGGGATCGAGACTCGCGTCGGGCATGAGCGCGAGATCTCCCGCGTCACCGAGGTTGGTGATCCAAAGAACGGTGTTGTCCGCTCCCGTGCCTGCGCGCGGAACGAACATCGTCCCGTCGAGCGCGCGAACGACTTGCCCTAAGGTGCTTCCCGAATTTTGCGGCGCGGGCAAGGTCCATGAGATCCCGAAACCGGCAGCGTCGGTCCATTTGATGATCTTACTGTTGGCTTGGTCGGCGACGTAGAGGCCACCGTTCGTTCCGTACTCCCAGAACAGACCTGCAGGATCGCCACTAAAAGGGATCACTGTGGGTCCGCGATCGACCGTACTGCCGTCACTCGCGTCTAGCACCGGTTCGGTCGACGTATCGGGGACGCTTGCGTCGAATGGAGTCGTTGTGACGTCGCTCGCAGTTGCATCGTCTCCAGCATCGAGAGGAGCGAGAATTGTGTCGTCGCCCTCGCAACCCAACACGACGCCAACACCGAGTGATGCGATGGAAACAAATAGAAGCGTACGTCGCATGAAGGCGAGTCTCACACGACGACGCGAGTAACAAATGTAACAAATGGATCCGTTGTTACTTTCACACTATCGAACGACGAACGTCATGGGATGCTCCTCTCGCTTTCGTGCATTTCCGCGAATTCGAAATCGTAACGGGAG
>JBDTFL010000035.1:0-13355 GCA_039937955.1 Polyangiaceae bacterium
GGCTCGCAGGTTTTGTCTGCACAATACACGGAAAGGGGAAGCTCGCAGACGCCCCCTTTCTTTGCGTCGCTTACGAAGCGCCCATTTTTAGGCGGTTCCGGCGCATCTCCGGCTCCGTTGCTCGAGGACGAATGACACGCGCTTGCGCCTGCAATGAACAGGGGCACGAACGCGAGGGCGAAGCGAAACACGCCTCAGATTAGCGCAGGCGACGCCGGAGATGGTGGCCTCTCCGAAAACAGCGAAGCGACGATCTCGTAGGATTTCAGGCGCGCCGTTTGATCGAAGATCTGAGATGTGATCATCAGCTCGTCGGCGCCGGTGCGCTCGGCGAACGTTTCGATTTGCGACAGCACACGTGACGCCGTTCCGATCGCGGTGCAGGCGAGCGCGCTTTCGATGATGGCGCGGTCGCTCGGGCCGAGCATCGATGAATAATTTTCTCGAGGCGGCGGCAACGGAGCGGGGCGACCGGTTCGCAAATTCACGAACGCTTGCTGCACTGATGTGGCGAGCAGCTCCGCTTCGCGATCCGAGTCGGCGGCGAACACATTGAAGCCGAGCATCACATAAGGTTTTGCGAGATCCGCCGAAGGCTGGAATTTCGCCCGGTAAATGCGCACTGCGTCCATCATCTGACCCGGCGCAAAATGCGACGCGAACGCGAACGGCAAACCGAGCGCCGCCGCGAGCTGCGCACCGAACAAGCTGGATCCCAAAATCCAAATCGGGATTTTCAGACCAGCACCCGGCACCGCGCGCACGTGAGGCGACTCGTCCGCGAAGTACGCCATGAGCTCGACGACGTCGTTCGGAAATTCGTCGGAGCTCGACTGCAGGTTTCGGCGAAGCGCACGCGCGGTGATTTGATCCGAGCCCGGCGCACGACCCAAACCCAAATCGATACGACCCGGATAAAGCGACTCCAACGTTCCGAACTGCTCGGCGATGACGAGCGGCGAATGATTCGGGAGCATCACGCCACCCGCGCCCACGCGCAGCGTCTTCGTTTTTGCCGCAACGTGCGCGAGGAGCACCGCCGTTGCCGCGCTCGCGATGCCGGGCATGCCGTGGTGCTCCGCGAGCCAAAACCGCTTGAAACCAAGCGCTTCCGCATGCTGCGCGAGCTCGACGGTGCGACGAAACGATTGAGCCGCATCGCCGCCTTGCGTGATGGGCGCGAGATCCAAAATCGAAAGCGGAATCATCGGTGGCTGAACGTAGGTCGCGGCGCTGCGAAAGCAATCGCGCGGGGGAATGAACCCTTCAGCTCGACTGCTACATCTACAAGAGACGCGAATGCTCCAAGCCCTTGCCGACACGTTGGTTCTTGGCTCGCTTCTCGAACAATTGCGTTCGCGTTTTGGTCACTACGAGCTCCTCGATCATTGGACGCAAGGCGAGTTTCATCACGACATCGTGCTGCGCGTTGCCAACACAGCGTCGGAATTGCCAGGCGCATTTTTGATCATTGCTACGAATGTAACGGCGGCGTGAAAGAAGTTTTGTCGTTCGGCTCGCGCCCCGAGCGCTCGGCTGTTTGGCATTGGCCTGTCCGGATGTCAGTGAGTTTTCCGGCGAAATTCCGCCGACTTTGGGTCGCGCAAAGCCCGAAAATCGCGGCTCTTCCCAAAGGGTAGATTCGACAGGTCGATGCAGCACGGTTAAGGTCGGTCCCCCGTGGAGAGCTCATGATCGTCGATCCGGAAGCACCTTCGCTCGCTCCAACTGCGGCGGCGCTCCGCGAAACCGAAGAGAGCTTTCGCTTTCTCGCGGAGACGGTGCCCGTTCAGATTTGGACGGCGCTTCCGGATGGCAACCTCGACTACGTCACCGAGCAGACCGCGCAAAAATTCGGGCTCACGCCGCAGCGACTTCTTGCCGACGGTTGGCAGAACGTTTTGCATCCGGACGATCTGCCGCTCGCGATCGAGAAATGGACGCAAGCGCTGACGACGGGTGAAACATACGAGGTCGAATTTCGATTGAAGCTCGCCGACGGCAACTATGCGTGGCATCTCGCGCGCGCCGTTCCCCAGCGGAATTCCGCCGGAAATATCGTGAGGTGGTTCGGCACCAACACGAACATCGAAGAGCAGCGCGAGCAACGAAGCCTGCTTGCGCTCGAGGCGGAGATTGGCATCGCCGTTACGCGCACAGCTTTGCTTTCGGAAGCATTGTCGTCGTGTGCCGACGCGCTCGTTCGTCATCTCGGCGCGTCGTTCGCTCGAATTTGGACGGTTGATGTCACGGGAAAAATTTTGCAGCTGCGAGCAAGCGCTGGTTTGTATACCCACCTCGACGGTCCGCATGGTCGCGTGCCGATCGGCAAATTCAAGATTGGTCAGATCGCAGCCGAACGAAAACCGCATCTCACCAACACGGTCGTCGGTGATCCGCGTGTGAGCGACCAGGCGTGGGCCATCCGCGAAGGCATGGTCGCATTCGCGGGTTACCCGATCGTGCTCGGCAATCGTCTGCTCGGAGTCGTCGCAACGTTCGCGACGCATCCACTCTCGAAGGCCGGCATTTCGGCTCTAGAATCGATCGCCAACAGTCTTGCATCCGTCATCGATCGTCTCGACGCCGAGGCGGAACGCGAACGCTTGCTCGCCATCACCGAAGATGCGCGAAGCAAAGCCGAGCTCGCGAACCGCGCGAAGGACGAATTTCTCGCGACCGCATCGCACGAGCTGCGCACGCCGCTCAACGCGATCTTGGGTTGGTCTCGTTTGCTCAAGCAAGGTCTTCTCGATCCCGTGAAGAGCGCGCGCGCCGTTGAGACCATCGAACGAAACGCCAACGCGCAAGTGCGGCTCATCGAAGACATCTTGGATGGCTCCCGCATCATCACCGGCAAGCTGCATCTCGAGGTGCGTTCGCTTGATTTGACCGAGGTGGTTCGAGCTGGTCTCGACGCCGTGCGTCCGGCAGCTGCCGCAAAGAGTATTTCGTTGCATGTCGTCCTCGACCCCGCCGCTGCACATGTCAAAGGCGATCCCGATCGGCTGCAACAAGTCGTCTGGAATTTGATGAACAACGCGATCAAATTCACACCGAAGGGCGGCGCGATCGAGGTCGAGCTCTCGCGCGTAGACTCATCGATCCATTTGGTCGTGAAAGACAATGGCCAGGGAATTGCCCCGGATTTCCTTCCCCACGTCTTCGAGCGATTTCGGCAAGCCGACGGGACGACGACGCGTCGTCACGGTGGTCTCGGGCTCGGTCTCGCGCTGGTTCGACATTTGGCAGAAGCTCACGGCGGAACGGTGCATGTCGAAAGTGCCGGAAAGGAATTGGGCGCGACCTTCACCGTCGTGTTGCCGGTTGAAGCGGTTCAACAGCCGCGCCCAGAGGCCGAGTCGACGGCGTTCGACAGCTCCAAATCGCACCCCGTCGCTGCGCCGGGTTTGTTGTCCGGAGTTTCGGTTTTGGTCGTCGATGACGAGCCCGACGCGCGCGATCTCGTGGCGACGCTGCTCAAGCTACGTGGCGCAGATGTCACGACCGCCGGCTCGGTCGAGGAGGCGCTCGCGGTTTTCGAAATTCAGACGCCTACGATTTTGGTGAGCGACATCGGAATGCCGACGGCCGACGGCTACTCGCTCATTCAACGCATGCGGGCTCTACGTCTCGAAACCGCGGGAATTCCCGCCATTGCGCTGACGGCTTACGCTCGCGAAGAGGATCGGCGGCGTGCGATTGCCGCTGGATTTCAGGCCTATCTCGCAAAACCCGTCGAGCCTGAAGCTCTCGTGCGTGCGGTCTCTGACCTCGCCAAACAGAGCGCGAAATGAAATCGCGCATCGTGATCAAACGGCAAGGGTCCCTCCATTAAGGAGGGTGATCACGCTCCGCCGCCATCGCAGCCGACGACAAAACGTTCGACCACACTCTGACGCTGAGCGACGCCACGACCGATTCGATCAAGCTCACCGGCGATACGGACTCGTTTGCGCGCACTGGCGGCTACACCAATCTCGCTGACGCCGACAAATCGTTTTCGATCGCGATGTGGATCAAACCGAACGCGACCAAGGGAACGCTTGCTCACGTCTCGTCCAACGCCGACGGCACAGGATGGTGCATTCCGTTTCTCGGTTTCGATGAGCATGGTCAGCTCGTCGCCCAAGTGATTCAAGGACAAGGTGAGGGCGAGAGCGAATTCGTCATCGCGCGCTCGCCGACCTTGCTCGTGAAAAATGAATGGGCACACGTGGTGATGACGTGGAAACCGCACGGATCGAATCGTCTGTACGTGAACGGCGTGAAGGTCGCCGTGACCGCGGGCGATACGTATCGCGGGCGAGGAGATGGCTCGATGTTCGTCACGTGGGGATCGAGCGCGGGCGCCGCATGTTGGAAAGGCGCCATCGAGATGAGCGGATTTACCGGTGAAATAAGCCAAATGAGCGTTTTCGATACCGAGCTCTCCGCCGCACAAATCGGCACGATGGCGCGCGCGAAGCACTGACGACATCGTCTACACTTGCGAGCGTGACCGAAACCGCACGCGAGCAACATCACAACGAGGTCAAAGCCTTCGACGTTTGCTCTTCATGTGGCGTCGCTCGCAAAGAGCGCGAGACGAAGTGCAAATTCTGTCACGCCGATCACACGTCGCAGGCACTCAGGCCGCCGCGCTTCGACGACGAGCTCTGGGTTTGGATCGAGACCACCTTTCAATGCCGAACGTGCGGCTTCAGCGTGCCGCTCAACCACATCGACATGGATGGCGCGGTCGTGTGCGGGAAATGCGGAGCCGAGCAAGCCTTCGACGCGAAAGGCTGGCACCAAGCATTCGACTTCGCACATTCCACCGCCGACTACGGACCTGGCAACACCGGCTTCGGAAAAGTGACCTTCGACACCGGAAATCAATTCACTGTTCTCACGGTTGCCGGTCATCCACTTTGCGAAACGTGTCATGGTTTGCTCTCGTTCACGTCCGACCATCGCAACGTCGATGTGTCATGTGGAGCTTGTAAAACAGTGCTTTCGTACATCGTGCCCGAAGCGGCCTGGAAGACGACGCGCTCTTCTTTGCGCGCGGTGATCTCGTCCGAGCATCGCGCCGACCACAACGCCGTGAAGGTCGTCGAGACCGGCGCTGCAGTCGCCATTCACTGTCCGCAGTGTGAGGCGCCGCTCGACGCGAGCGAAGGGGCGAAATTCCTCCACTGCAAATATTGCAACATGACGTCGCGCATTCCCGACGACGTTTGGTTCCGCGTTAATGGCAACGAGCCGATGCCGGTTCCGATGTGGCTGGCGTTTTCCGGCCCGTCTCCCGAACGTCGTGAGACCAACAAACGCCACGAGGACAAGCTCCGTTCGGACGCGAAGAATCGTGAGATCGCCGAAGAGAGACAGAAGCGCGCGCTGCAACACGCGCACGAGCAAGAGGTCAAAGAAGAAACGAAGGCGAAAAAGGAACAAGTGGCACAGGCTGAAAAAGAGAAGACCGAGGCGATCGCCAAAGCGAAAGACCGAAGGCAGAGCATCATCGTCGCCGCGCTGATCTTCGGCAGCATGGCGCTGGTCACCGTCGTGACGGTCGCTTGGGAGCTTTACGCTCATTCCAATCCCGATTCAGACAGCTCGGAATCGCAACCGGCGCCGACCCCGACCCCCACTCCGAAGCCGACCCCCACGCATGTCGATCGAACACCGCCCGGTTTGCGTTCGGCGACGCCAGCGCATCACCATTAGCCTCTATCCGTAGGCGATTTGCGATCCCGCATTTCGATCGAATCCATAGAGAATATCGAGCGTGCGTCGCAGCGGTGAACGTCGATACGTCGCGCGGTGAATCGACCACGCGTGAAAAACACACGCGTCGCCAGCGCTCAACGTGATGCGCGTAGCGCCCGGCATCTGCGAGTCGGTGCGTTTTGGACCTTTGCGAATGCGCAGCTCATCATCGGTATCCCAACGTCGATGCGAGCCCGGAACGATCTCGAGGTGATCGTCCGGCACCAACACGACGCGAACGTGCAGCGACGTGGTCGTGAGAATGATGTCGCGCTCGACGTCGGGGTCTGCGTGACCGAACTGACTGTCGCGATGCCAATCACCATCCCAATCGCGAATCGTTTGCTCGTGGTAGTAGTCGGCTTTCTTGAGGCGCGGCGTTTCGGCTTCACCCTTGTGGGTGAGACCATTCAGCAACGTGCACACGCGCAGAGACGACACGAAGCTCGTCAGCCTTTCGAGCGCGGGAGGCTCCGACACGTACGCAGCGGGATCGCCGAGAAGCTCGATGCTCGAAGTCGTGTGTCCCTTCGTGTCCGACTGCGCGCGCGTCGCTTCGAGCGCGATGTCGCACGCGCGGCGAAGGTCGAGCAGCTCTCGCTCATTCGAAAAAATCGGCACGACGAAATAACCCAGCTCTCGAAAAAGCTGCGAAGGACTGTGTGATGTGCGGCTCATCGCGATCTCCAAACCAGCCATATTTAGCGGCTTCCGGGAGCTCGACGATCTTCAGTGGAGGGTGCGTGGCGATCCGAGAGCAAGCAGTGGATTCTGCGGAAACGGCAAACGCTGACGCGTGCCCGAGACGACGAGCACAGCCAGCCGTCCCGCGATCTCGAACGTGGCCAACGCCGCTGGCCCGCCGAAATAGCGGATCGGCAACAGGTCGACGCGTGGATCGCCGACGTTGCGAGTCATGAGGATCTGCGCGCGAGCTTGTTGATAGCTCTCGTTCGTCTTTGCCATTCGGGCTCTGACGGCGTTCCGCAACTTCTTGTTTGCGTGTCGGTTTCCCATCACCCGTCCAAAAAAGACCTGCGAGCTCGATGTGGATGTCGTCCGGCACCGACGAAATGAGCTGCGTGACAAGAGATGATGAACCGAAGGGCTGCGCCCTCTTCGTTCTTCCACGTGAGTCGTGCCGGCGACTGGGTGAAGAGCAGGGCTCGGAAGGCCCGCTTCACAGACGATTCGCGACGCCGCGCATTCTGTCAAGTCAGAGTCACCTTGAGATAGCCTCGCGCGCTCGATCGCCAAGGGAAAAGATCTGGATGCACTCGCCCGCACGCCTGCATCGTCGTTGCGAAAACGAGATCGGCGCTGCGCTGCACGCACTGATTTGAAGCGCATCAACGACGGCATATCGCTTGCTCAACGCGGGATATGCGGCCTCGAGTTTTGATGATGACAGTGCTGTGTTTGTCGGGATGCGGAGGTACCGCGATGATCGAGCCGGGGCATCGTGGATTGCTCTTCAATCCGTATCGGGACGGCGTGAGCGATCCGGCCGGTGGCCTGCACGATCTGGTTCTCGTTCCCGGCGCGCACTTCATTCCTGAAGGCGCTCGCGTGGACGATTTCGACGTGACGTATTCCACGCGTCGCGAGCCGCTTCACGTGCTCACGTCGGAGGGCATCGCGATCGATGCTGAAATGTCGATTATTTATCGTCCGATCATCACGGAGCTCTATCAGCTCGATGCCGAGGTTGGTCCCAACTACTACGCGGAGGTGATTGGTCCAGAGTTTCGCGCGGCCTCGCGCGCGTGCTTCGCGGCGCATTCGATCACCGATCTTCCCGACCAGCACAGCAAGCTCGAAGAGGAGGTCGAAGCCAACGTGCGTCGTCGCGTGGTAGGCAAACACGTCGAGATCGCGTCGGTGACATTCGAAGGCGTGAAGCTTCCGTCCGAGATCGGGGAGCGCCAAAAATTGCAGCGCGCCGCCGAAGGCAGATGACGGTCAGATGCCGCCGTCGATCGCAACGCTAGATCCGGCAGCTCGCGACGATCGCTTGAGCACACAGGCCCGTTTGCGGAGCTCACTCGCACGCGGTGCGGTGGCCTATGACAACCCTTGCATTCCGTGGGAAAGCCGCCACTCTTTCGCGCATCTCTTGCCGCGACGCGTGGCGTGGAAAAAACGAATGAAGACGTTCTTGGTTTTGATTCCGATCGCAACCATCGCCGTTTCAGTTGCGGCCTGCTCGGGCGACGACACGGTCGTCGAAGCGAGCGGCAACGACGCTGGAACGAATGGTGGCGACAGCGCAGCAAACGACGCCGCCAGCACCGACGCAGCGACGAGCGCCGACGCAGCGAGCACCGGCGACTCGGGCGCAGTCACCTTCACACCCGGCGCGCCCATCACCGGGCTCACTCCCGGATCATGGACGTGGGTCGACGTCGCAGGAACGAAATGCCGCGATGGAAGCGCAAGTGGAATTGGCGTCAGCCCCGCCGCGACCACGTCGAACAAGCTCATGATTTTTCTCGAAGGCGGCGGCGCATGTTTCAACTCGACGACCTGCGGAGGCAACCCCGCGACGTACGGCGCCCTGCAATTTGCAGGGTTTCCGAACGCCGAAGGCATCGCGGGAATTTTCTCGCGCGCCGACGCCGCGAACGCCGTCAAAGACTGGAACATGGTCTACGTGCCGTACTGCACCGGCGACGTGCATGGCGGCAGCGCAACCGATGTCACTGTCCCCGGTGTCGTCGGCACGCAGCAGTTCGTCGGTTACGACAACATGACGCGCGACCTCGAGCGCATCGTTCCGACATTCACCGGCACCAATCAGGTGTTGCTCACCGGTCAAAGCGCCGGCGGTTTCGGAGCGGCCTTGAATTATGTGCAAACTGCACGCGCTTTCAGCGGCGGTGCGCCGGTGACGCTGATCGACGACTCGGGCCCGCTCATGGCGAACCCTACGCTCGCTTCGTGTCTCGAAAGCTCCATGCTCACGCTCTGGGGCATGTCGAGCACCGTCATTCGTGATTGCGGCACCGACTGTAGCGATCCAGGAAATGCATTGAGCCAATATTGGGTGCACTTGCCGAAGACGTATCCGAGCGTTCCGTTCACCGTGATCGACTCGACAGGCGATGGCGTCATCTCGAATTTCTTCGGATTCGGCGCGAGCAATTGCACCACTTATACGGCTGTCACGCCGGAGGCCTACGAAGCCGCGATGATCGACATGCGCACCAAGGTGTCCGCCGATCCGAGCGCGGGGCTCTTCCTGTTCGCCGGGACCGATCACACGTCGCTCGTGCAGGCGTACACGACGCGCACGGCGCCGGCATCAGACGGCGGAACTGCGAAGCTCGAGGACTGGGTCAGTGCTGTGGTTAACGGAGCGGTCACGAACGTTGGTCCTTAGTGAGAGCAAGCGTGTCGGCGGATCGCTCGCGTTCGGATGCGCGATGCGCCCGTGCGCTGCGTCTACTGGAACCGACGGCTCGTTGCCCGTTACCTGTTTCAAACCGTAAAAACCGTTCATAGCCGACGACAGCATCAGCGCGCCCGGTCGCAAATAGCGCGCGCCGCGCGACAGTCGTTCGATCACGGATCCAGGACAAAAAGCACGGTTCCAGAGCTTGCGATGCGACACGAGCAATTGCTCGGGGCTCATTTTTGCCGGGCGAAATGCGACGCCATAGCCGGAGTAGTTCGACCAATCGCGGTCCTTCAAAATGCGATCGTCGCGCAGGTGTTGATCATAAAGAGGCGTTCCACGAAACGGCGTGAGGATGCTCAAGAAGGGAACGTCGATGCCGACGGCATTCAAACGATCGGCGGTGCGTTCGATCGCCTCCGGAGTTTGATCATCGAAGCCAGAGATGAAGCCGGCCATGACGCAAATGCCGCGCGCGTGGAGCTTGTCGATCGCGTCGCGATAGTGCGCTGCGTGGTTTTGTTTTTTGTGTACTGATTTCAAGTCGACATCATCGAGGCTCTCGATGCCGAGAAAAATTCCGATGCATCCCGAGCGCTCCATCAAATCCAGCAGCTCATTGTCTTTGACGATGTCGATCGAGGCTTGGGTGAGCCACCAGCGATTCAAACCGATCATCTCGCGCAAAAGACTCTTCGACCAGGCGCGCTTCGCGAGGAGATTGTCATCCCAAAACCACGCGACTTTTTCTTGCCACCAATTCGGAAAGTGACTGCTCGCGATGTCGCGGATCACGTCATCGACTGGCCGAACGCGAAAGCCGGGGTTCAGATCCGGCACCGAGCAAAAGCTGCACGTGAACGGACAACCGCGCGTGGCCTGGATGACGCGAGGCACTACGAAATTTTTTTCGAGGAGATCGTAACGAGGCGTGGGGAGATTCACGAGCTCGCGCGCCTCGCCGCGGTAAATCTTTTGGAGCGTCTTCCGCTCGAGATCGGCAAGCACGTCGGGCCAAACGCTCTCGGCTTCACCGACGACGACGGCATCGAAATGGGCGAGCGCCTCTTCGGTCCAATATGAAGCGTGTGGTCCGCCTGCGATGACGCGAACGCCGATCGCCCTATATTTATCGGCCAATTCGTACGCGCGATCCGCGAAGCCGGAGAAGAATGAAATCGCAACGACGTCGGGGGTGTCGTCCACGACCGATGGTCGCACTTGCTCGTGCACCACTTCGATAGAGTGATGACGAGGCGTGATCGCCGCAAGATGAATCGCCGTCACCGGTGGCACGAATTGAAAACCGTGACCGCGTTTGTAACGAGGTACGTAGCTGACGACGATTCGAATCTTCATGTCTCGGAACGTATGAGCCGTCCCGCGCATTCTCTGGCTCAGAAGTTCTGAGTGACGGGTTACTTCGTCGACGTGCAGATTCGCCAAATCAGGTCGGCGCTTGGCGCGATCATCCGGCACGTCGCGCGTTTCGAACGCGCTGCCGTCCTTGCTTCCGGCGATGTACGAGTCCGCGTTGTCGTCCGAGTAGCTCGACGCGACGAGCTAGAGCGAGGGGCCGTCGTTGTTTTCGGATTCGTAGATGCCGAGCGAGCCGTCGGGAGTCGTTCGCTTCAAGCCGGCAGGCATCGAAACGGTGAACGTGCCGCCGCTGGCGAGATTGACCGAGACCGGAGCGAGCTCGCGGTCGGTCCAATCTTTCGTGCAACCGAAGGCGACGACCGCAACGACCACGGCCAGCAAACAGGATTGACGCATCTCACCTGCGTAGCATCCTCGAGATCGCGCACGATCTGATAAATTCGAACGATGCAGTGGCGATGGTTGTCGATGATGATGCTCGTATCGTGCGGCGGTGCATCTCCGAAGCCCGTGGTGCCGAAATCGAACGTGAACGTGTCGTCGACCATCACCGACGTTCCGAAGGGCACTCCGAAAGCGGCGAGCGCAACCTCGTCGAAGCCCGCAGTCGTCACGCATAGCAAAGTCGTGGTCACGCAGATCTCCGTGAACGGAGACGCGACGTGCGCGAGGCTCGCCGATGCGACGGTGCGATGTTGGGGTGACAACTCGTTCAACGTCATTTCGCCGATCTTGTCTGGCGCGCTGGAAAACCACTTGTTTCCAAGCCCCGTTGCGATCGCCGATCTTCCTCGCGTCGCGCAAGTCGTCGTCGTCGAAGCAAGCGCATGTGCCCGTCTCGAAGATGGAACGGTGCGCTGTTGGGGAACCGACGATGGAACGCTGGGGCTCGGATCTCCGCTGCCGCCCGGACCTCCGCCGAGCACCGACAAACCGATGCCCGTGCTCAAGCTGCAAGGTGTCGAGGACCTTTCGGGTCACTCGCATTTGTGCGCGCTGTTCGCCGACGCATCGGTCAGCTGCTGGCACGACTACGATTCGGGAAACGGTGACCCTCGCGACAAAGGAAGTCGCGCGCCCGTCGTCGTTCCGGGTTTCGCGAACGCCGTGCAGATCGCCGACGGCGGAAGCATCTCCTGTGCGCGTCTCGTTTCCGGAAAAGTGCGTTGCTGGCGCGATGTTTCGCCGTCGCTCATTCCGCGCGGCAAGGTGCGTCCAGATGCGTACGACGTCGCTGGTCTCGGCAAGGATATCGACGCGCTCTTCGTCGGCTACAGCAACGGCTGCGCGATCACCAAAACCCACGAAATCAGGTGCTTCGGTGACGTTCCGTTCGAGCATCCACCGACCTCCAACAATCGCGTCTCGTACCCACTGAAGATCGCGAGCGACGTTCGATCGATGGCAATCAGCTACGATCTCGCGTGCGTGATCGTCGGCAGCGGCGACGTGCTCTGCGACAAAACCGATTACAGCAAGGCGCATCATCCGACGAAAGTGGAGGGCATCACCGGTGCCGTCGCCATCGCAGTCGGCGGCGATCACGCATGTGCGCTCGACAAAGTCGGCGTGGTTTGGTGCTGGGGCAGCAACGACAAAGGTCAGCTCGGAGACGGCACGTACGCCGATCGCACTACCGCCGCTACGGTTTTGTTCTGACCGCAGATCCCCCTATTTTTCAGGGAGATCGTAGCGTTCAGGGAACGCGCGTTGCGCAGCCGAGCACGATCTTGATGGTGCCGTTGGAGTCCGCTTTCAACGTCGAGCACGACGTGCCGTTCAACGTAACCGTCGTCGGGTCAGTGGGGTTGTCGTACGTCCAGCCGTTCGCCGGATCTTGCGGAATGGTCGTCTGCGTACCGGTGCTATCCGTGTAGAGTACATTCACTTTCGACGGGTCGATCGTGCCGCTGGACTTGTCGAGCGTGAACGTGCAGCTCGAAACCGTGTTGCGGATGGTGTCGATGGCCGCGGTGAATTCGGCCTGAATTTGGGCGGCGGTTTTGCTGCCCGGCGTGATTTGAAGGTGGCAGGGCGTTTGAGTGGAAGGCGAGCTTTGATCCCAGCCCGGCGTGCAACCTGGAGCCGGAGCACCACCCGCCACCGCGAGATTCCCCATGAACACTTCGTCGTAGTCGGAAGAATCGGCCGTGGGATCGCCGACGCCGACTGCAAAGGTCGTGATCTGCGGTGTGCCCGCAAATGCATTCTTTGCGTCGTTGACGCATGCCGTTTGATCGGATCCTCCGCCGTCAGGAACGCCGTCGGTCATCACGACCAAAACCAATTTTCCGCCCGGCAAAAGCGGCGACGCCGGCGTGTAGGTCTTCAAGAGCGCGAGCTGACCCGCGATGGATTCTTTCAGAGGAGTGCCGCCACTCGCGGTGACGGGTGGCGCAACGCGCGCTTTCAATGCGGCGTCGTGCGTGGCGTCGACCTCGGCAATGGCCACGTCGATCGCGGTCGGAGATTTCACGGAGGTGCTTGAAAACAAGTACAAACCGACGCCGAGTGACGGGTCCGGTGTCGCCACGAGCGAGTCCCAAAACGCGTAGAGGGCGCCGCGAACCGCGAGCCATTTCTTGCCGCGCGAATTTCCTGAATCGAGCGGATCGGCCTCGGTCGGCATGTTCATGCTTCCGGAGCCGTCGAGCACGATCATCATGTAGACGGGCGTTCGCGCGGCGGTCGCCTCGGCAGTGGCGCACGACGCAAATCCACCGTCGTCGCCGCCGCCACCATCCGATTTTCCACCGAATCCCGACCCCGGTGCGCCGTCGCCACTGTTGCCGCCTCCGGTTCCTGCGTCGGAGCCATCGTCGAA
>JBDTFL010000036.1:0-5608 GCA_039937955.1 Polyangiaceae bacterium
GACGTTTCTCCGGTGGGTTGCGCTGCCCGCTTGCTGCTGCGTCGGCGCGCTGACAGAGACCGTCATTGCTACAACCGGTCCATTACATATTTGCCGGTAAATTGACGGTTTGCGGGGGTCCATTCGACCCAGTCAAACGCCCAACACCCGGTGTCTAGAGCGACACCACGGGGTGGTCGCGACCCTCATCTTATTGAAATGGTCGGGCTCGCAATCGTGGTGATGCTCACGTTTTGATTTTCATTTTTCGCGCCTTCACCGCGCACGACAGTCGTCCACGCTTCACGAAGTGGCGTGAGCACGCGCAAAACTTCGGCGATGTTCTCCGGCTTCTGCTGGATGTTCGCTTGAACGATATGACCCATCGCGAACAGGTACAGGCGGTGGAGATTGTCGCAAAGGTCGGGCGCGTGCTCGCGATTGAGACCGTTGTTCAGTTGCTGGAGAATCTGATGGCTGCGTGAGATGCGCTCCGCCGCGCGGGCGCGCTCGCCGCTCTCCATTGCGGTCTTCGCTTCGCCGAGAAAGCGAAACAGACCGTCGTAGAGCATGACCAACAGCTCACCTGGCGAGCTCGTTTTGACCTGCACGTTTTTGTAGCGATTGAGCGCTGCGTTCACCGTCATCGTCATTGGCGTCATCCTCGATCAGGTGAACGGCCGAATCACTTGCCGCTTGAATAGGTAAAGCCTGGAAGGTTCGCCATTCCGTCGATCGCCGTCGCCGACGTCTTGTATTTCTGCACGATGAGCTCCATCGCCGCGAACTGCTTCTGCAGAGTCGCCTGATAGGCATCGATCCGCGTCTGCATCTTGGTCTCTTGATCGGTGAGGTTCTTCGACTCCGTTCCCAGCGATGCGATGCGACCGCTGAGCAGCGACGTCGAATCTGCGGTGAACCCTTGGATGGTGGACGCCAGGCTCGACATGATGCCGTTCGATCCGTTGGTCGAGTCGGTGACGAAAAGCTTCGAAACCGAGGTCGGATCGTCGGCGACAGCGGCCGAGAGCTTGCTCGAATCCAAAAGGAGGCTTCCGTCGTTCTGCAGCTCGATGCCGACGCTGCCGAGCGTCGTGTACTTGCCGGTCGAGCCGGGCACGATCTGGTCGAGCACGCTCGTGATCTGGTCCATGGCCGAGCGCATCGCCGGATCGTTTTGCAGAACGGTGTTCGATGCCGTGGTCGAGCCGTAGCCGGTCGCGAAGTGGAGTGCGCTGACCGCCGCGTTGTAGGCGCTTACAAAGGTCTGAATTTTACCGGTGAGCGTGGTCGGATCGCTGGCAACGTTGACCGAAGCCGTCGAGCTCGTGGTGCCGGTCAGCGCGAGCGTCACGCCGGGGATGACACCGATGATCTGATTGGTCGGACGCGTGACGGAAATTCCGTCGACGGTCATCTGCGCATCTTGTGCGCCCTGATACGTATTCGCCGCAGTAGAAAGGCCAAGCGACGTGCCGCTCTCACCGAACGTGATCGCATTCGCTGCGCCCGTGTCGAGTCCCGCAACTTGAAGCCGATACTGCGAGCCGTCGTAGACGACCGATGCGCTTACGCGTGCGCCGCTCGAAGAAATCGCAGCCGCGATGTCGGTGAGCGATTCGCCGCTCGTGATGGTGATCGGAATCGCGGTTCCGGACCCGACGGTCAGATTCAAGGTGCCGCTCATGCCGAGCGGGTCGGTCGACGAGGCTTGAGGATCCGAATACGTGCGCTGTGCTTTGGCGAGCTGGGTGACACTGATGTCGTAGCTGCCGGCGGTTGCGTTTCCGGTGGTCGTGGCGACGACCGCTGAAGGAGCGCTCGATGTCGCGGAGAATGCGTTGAAGCCGCTCGCGGTGGAGAGTGCAGTCGCGGCGTCGGCCAGCGCGGAAAGAGAAGACGAAAAGCTCGAGACCGTGGACGACGCACTAGCGACGTTGGTCCCTTTGGTTTGGAGCGCGGTAAGCGGAACGCTCTCGGCTGCGACGAGCGTGCTGATGATGCTGGTCGTGTCGAGGCCAGAGGCGAGACCGCCGAAGTTGATGGCGCCTGTCGAGGAGGTAGATGTTGTGGTCATAGCGAGCTCCGAAAAGACGAATTCGAGCGAGAAAAACAGTACAAAAAAAGCTGCGCCGCTCTCGACGCGATCCTTTGAAAAAGACCGCGACCGAAAGCGGCGTAACTCAGGTGACGCGATCAGCCCTGAAGGAGCTTGAGCGCGAGCTGCGGTGCCTGGTTCGCTTGCGCGAGAACCGCGGCGCCTGCCTGGGAGAGAACCTGCTCCTTCGAGAGGTTCGCGGTTTCCGATGCCACATCGACGTCCTGAATACGGCTCAGGGCGGCGCTGGTGTTGGTGGTGATCGACTGAAGGTTCGAGACCGAGCTCTGGAATCGGTTCATCGCCGAGCCCCAACCTTCACGCGTGGTGCTGAGTGATTGGATTGCGCTGTCGATCTTGGTGATCGCCGACTGCGAGTTCGCAAACGACGTGACGTCCGTACCCGTGAGGCCGAGCGTGGTCGCATCGACGCCGCCGAAGTTGACCGAAACTTGGTCGCTCGCCGTCGTACCGATACCGACCTGGAATTTGACGGCCGTTGCGGCGCCCGCCAACAGGTTGGTGCCGTTGAAGCTGGTCACGTTCGAAATACGATCGATTTCAGAGGTGATCGACTGAAACTCGGTGTCGAGGTTCGCGCGATCGTTTGCGCCCATCGTGCCGTTCGAAGACTCGACGGCCAAGGTGCGCATGCGGGTCAGCATGCTGGAGACTTGGTCGGCGGCGCCGTCGGCGGTTTGCGCCATGCTGATACCGTCGTTCGCGTTCTGCTGAGCCTGCGTGTACGACGCAATCTGAGCGTCCATCGATTTCGCGATACCGAGGCCTGCCGCGTCGTCTGCCGCACTGTTGATGCGATAGCCGCTGGAGAGGCGAGCGAAGGTCTGCGCGAGTGAGTTGCTGGTGGACGCCAAGTGATCCTGCGCGACCATCGATGCTGCGTTGCTTTGAATATAAAGAGCCATGAGAGTTTCTCCTTCGTGGAGTTGGTTCCGCGCTCCGATATGGAGTCACGGCGGGCTTCGTTGCCCTTCATCAATCAAGAACGGTCACTCGCGCGCCGACCTTGAGGGAAAAAGTTAACTATTCGTCGATGGGTGATGCGATTCGTGCGCTCGAAGTTGCGACGGCGTCGAGCACGCGTGAAACGGCATCGACCGTCGGAAGATTGACGTTCGATGTATTCTGCAAAGCAAAAGGATCATTCGAAAAAACAAGCGTTTCAGAGGACACGTTGGAAGTAGTTGTATTCTGCAAGTTAGGCGCCAACGCATGCAGCGCCGACGCATACTCGGTCTCGGGCGCGGTGTAATAACCGGCACCTTTGAGCGCGCTCGCGAAGCCGTTCAGATCTCCGCGCTCGGCGGCGGGCATCGCGGAGCCGAAACGCGTTTGCATGAGCTTCACGTAATCGACAGCGCCTTCGTCGAGCGATCGATACGCGCGAAAGCCTTGCTGCAAATGAATCGATTGCCCGTTCTGTACTTCACGGGTCATGTAGTGCGCGGTTTGACCTGACGGGCTCGCACCTTTAATGCCGCCGAAGTTGTAGTTGTACATCTGCGCGCCGCGCCCGGTTTCGAGCGAAGCTTGTGCGGTAAGAACGTCCAGCGTCTTTGCGGTCGCCGGACGACCGTTCACGCCGGCGTAGGCGCGGCCGATCGCCGATCGCAAATCGGCTTGTGAAACCGGGGTCCGCTGCGCTGCAACATCCGACGAGCGATTCGTCTGAATCGCCATCGCGTTCGTCGCTCCGTCGATGCGCATCAGGATGTACTCAGCAACACGCGTGCCGGATTCGGTGCAGAGACATCAACGACCCGCGGTCGGCTCTTCGATCTCAGCGCGCAACATCGTCAAATCTTCGAGGAGCTCGAGCAACACTGCCTCCACTTCGCGATTGCCGAGCAGCGCGAGCTGCGCCGCGAGGTTCTTGGCCTGTGCGTTCGGACGACGCGTTCGAAACGCATGCTCGATGCGCGCACGAAGCGGAGGAAACGCGCCGATGAACGGCGCAATGCTGGCGGCGCTCGCTCGCGGATCGTTCAGCTCGCTGAGGAGCGCGTGAATGATATCGAGGCGCTCGATGTCGGCCGGCGTCACCCGCGTCGGGTCGCTCATCCGAAGACCGCTCGACAAGGATGGGCGGGTTTGGGGATAACGCGAATTCATCTTATTTATTCGGGGTTCGGTGTGGTGGAGACGATCTTCTTGTCGGCATCACGGAATGCATCGATGGCTCGTTGAAATGCGTCGAACGTGCGTGAGGCATCCACGAGGTCATTCATCGACGCAACGACGCTCGCATTGGATTCTTCGACGGCGCCAACTTCGAGCTGCGCATTCGTCGCCTTCGCGGTGCCGCTGTCGACGTTCGATGCCAACGCCGTGCCGCCTTCGTGCGTGAGACATTCGGGACGATCGAACTGCACGATCTTCAACTGGCCGAGCGACTGTCCGCTCTTCTCGATCGCGCCAGTGCGCGTCGCTTTTACCTCGCCAACGCCATCGGGGACTTTGATGGGCTGGTTGTTCTCACCCAAAATCTTGTCGCCATGACGAGTCGTCAAAAAACCGTCGAGTGAAACCGTCATTGCACCGGCGCGCGTGTAGCGCTCGCCGCTATTCGTTTGGACCGCCAAATAGGCGCCTTTCGGCAATGCGACGTCGAGCGGACGATCGGTGGTGCGAATCGATCCGGCCGTCGTGTCGAGGGCGGTCGCGCTCACGCCTGCGTAATGATGTCCTTCGCTCGCAGCATTCGAGAGCATCTCGTGGAACACCGGGCGCTCACGCTGATAACCGTCGGTCGACGCGTTCGCGAGATTGTTCGCGGTCGTGTCGAGGTTGGTCGTCTGTGCGATCGCGCCCGAAAGCGCGACGTAAATGCCGTCGCCCATTTCACTCTCTCCCGATGGCTGCGCGCAACCTATGGACCGCTTCCGTGTGCAGCTGCGACACGCGCGATTCGGTTATGCCGAGCACGCTTCCAATTTCGCGGAGCGTGCAGTCTTCTTGGTAATAGAGCGCGAGCAGTTGCTGCAGACGCTCGGGTAACGTGCCGATCGCTTGGATCAAAGCACTTGAAATCAAGTGTTTTCCTTCCGCGCTCTCTTCGTCGCGGTCGACGTTCATGCTGTCGAGATCGACGAGCTCGAGTCGCGCCATTCCCGCAGCGGCAACGTCGGTGAGCGATTGACGATATTGATCTTCCGTCATTCCCAGCGACGCACAGATCTCTTCTTCTTCCGGCGCACGACCGAGCTTGTGTTGAAGCGACGAGATCGCGCGCGCGATCAGGCGTGACGTCTTGCGCGTCGACCGCGTTGCCGGATCCAGCTGGCGCAAGTAATCGAGCATGGCGCCCTTCACGCGATAGAGCGCGTAGGCCTCGAACTCGTTCTCCGGCATGTCGGGTTGCGCGCGTTTGTACGCTTCGATCAAACCGATCCATCCATAGCTGACCAAATCTTGAACGGTCACCTCGCGCGGAACACGGCGCGCGAGGCGCATGGCAGTGCGACGAACCAGCGGTAAAAAGCGGTCGTAGTCGGCGCGGCTCAGGCCGCG
>JBDTFL010000037.1:0-3246 GCA_039937955.1 Polyangiaceae bacterium
GTGCCGGCTTCCGCGTGGCAGCTGCAACCGTTGAACGAAAAGGCGAGGCCAAGCGCGGCCACTGCAAACACGGGGAACAGGATTTTGCGAATCATCATTTCGAAAGTGCCTCCTCAAAAGTCTCTCCGCCCTCTCCCTAAAAACTCGTAAGCCTGTTCCGGGAAGCGGAGGCGGTATTTGCCCCGGACGCGGCGGAGGTTAGTGGCTCTGCCTCGGTTTGGGAAGAACGATGTGACGCACCGCTCCCCAAATTGATTCAGCGCGGTGCTGGCGCGGGTTACGTTGCATGAGTGCCGACGCGAGCTCTGAGCCCCCCTGATCCGATCGCGGCTGCGGCGCTGAAAGGCGCCGTTTTGCGCATGCGTGAGGTGCTCGACGCGCAGGTCGACGCCGCCGGAAAGGGGACCAACGGCGACGACGGGGCTGCAGTCGGAAGGGCTCATGCGCGCGAGCTCGATGCCCTTCTTTCACAAAGTTTTACGGCTGCAGAGGCCCGCGCAGCTCACGACAAGCCGCTCTTCGCAGCTCTCGTCGCGGTCGGAAGCTATGGGCGCGGAGCGGTTGCTCTTCGGAGCGACGTCGACGTAAAGCTCATCGTTCGTCAAAAAAATGATCGCGCGAACGCGCTGGCCGACGCGCTTCTCTATCCGCTTTGGGATGCAGGATTGTCGGTGGGCCATCAAGTGACGACGGCGGACGAGGCCATTGATTTGGCGAAGGACGATCTCGCGACCGCCACGTCGCTCCTCGATCTGCGGCAAATTGCGGGTGATCCGGCGATCGTCCACGATATCGAGCAACGCGCATGGGGCGGAATTTTTGCGGAAGGCGCGCTTCCGGATTTTCTGGACCGCCTCGAAGCCGAGGTCGCACAACGTAACGAGCGCTTCGGAGGCTCGGTGTACTTGCTCGAGCCCGACGTGAAAAATGGCGCCGGCGGAATGCGCGATTTGGATGTCGCGCGGTGGGCAGTCCGCGCACGCTTTCGCGCGGGCGCGGAAGATCGCGGCGCCGTTTGGGGAGACTTGGTGCGGCTCGGCGTGCTCGTGGCGCGTGAAGCTCGCGAGATCGAGCAAGCAGAAGAATTTTTGTGGCGGGTGCGCAATCGCTTGCATCGCATGGCCGGGAGGCGAAGCGATCGCCTCACGTTCGACGCGCAGGAGGCGATCGCGGTCGCGATGGGGCTGTGCGATTTTCATGAGCACGTGCCTCGTGAGTCACGAGGCCTGGTCGAAGGCGACCCCGAATCACACGAGGCACGCGCCGCAGGTGCCGAGCGGTTGATGCAAAAATATTACGTGCGCGCCCGCGAAATCACGCGCGCGCAAGAGCGCCTTTTGGAACGCGCGCGCCCGCCGAAAAAACGCGGCAAGCCCGTCGAGATCGATCTCGGTGATGGAATCAAGTTGTTCGACGGCCAAGTCACATTCGCTGCCGGGGCTGATTTATCGGCAGATCCAGCGCTCGCATTTCGTTTGTATAGTGCATGTGTTCGCCGCGACGCACCGGTCCTCGCATTCGCGCGCGACACCATCACGCGCGCGGCCGGTGAGCCGGCGTGGTGCGAGAGGCTTCGAGCGAGCGAAGAGGCCACGAATCTTTTCGTCGATCTGGTGTGCACCGTTCAAGAGGTGAAAACCCGGCGCGGCTCGATGGTCGGCGAGCTGCACGACGTCGGGCTTTTGCTGGCGATGATTCCGGAATTTTCTCCAGTCACCGGTCGCGTTCATCACGACACCTACCATGTGTATACGGTCGACGTTCACAGTGTGGCGGCGGTCGATTGTCTTCGCGCGCTCGCCCGCGGTGAGATGGCGCACGAGCATCCGCTCGCGAGTCGCATCGCCGCGGAAATCGCGCGGCCGCGCGCGCTTTTTTTGGCGACACTGCTGCACGACGTCGGCAAGGGTTATCCCGACGCAACGGGCTCACGAAAAAATCATTCGGAGAGCGGCGCGCTGCTTTGCGATCGTATTTTGCCGCGTCTCGGTTTGGACGCTGGCGAGACCGAGCAAGCACGCGCGATCGTGAATCAACATTTGGCGATGTACCACGTGGCGTCGCGCCGCGATTTGGATGACCCGTCGACGATCGAGGAGTTTTGTCGAGTCGTGCAAGGTCGTCAGGGTTTGCGTGACTTGTATTTGTGCACGGTCGCGGACATCACGACGACGTCACCGGCGGCGATGACATCGTGGAAAGCGCGCATGCTCGAAGAGCTGTTCGTCGCCGCCGACTCGCACTTGAAAGGCGTGGCGCCCCCGCAAGCCGACGAGCAACGCGTGCAACATGCACGCGAATCGGCGACGAAGCTCTGGCAGGCTCTCGTGAATCACGAGACACGCGCTCCCGAAGATCGCGCAGGGTCGAAGGTCGCGTTCGCCGAGTTCGTCGCGAGCATGCCGGAGCGTTACTTGCTCGCCAACGCGCCAGAGGCGATCGCGCGTCATGCAGGCCTCGCGCTCGAGCGTGCACCCGGCTCCGCGAACGCCGGCATTGTGTCCACGCGTCACCCGGAGATTTTCGAGCTGTGTGTCGTGACCGATGATCGCCCAGGATTACTCGCGTCGATCGCTGCTGCCATCACCGCCAATCGTCTGGAGGTTTTGGCGGCGCAGGTCTATTCGCGAGGTACTTCAGCGGACGGCATCGAGGCCGTCGATCTTTTTTGGGTTCGCGATCGCGTCGATCCGAAAGAGGGTCCGGCGCGCGCGCTTCCGCGACTGCTTCGCGATCTCGGTGATCTCACGTCGGGGCGCGTGGACGACAAAGCGCTTTTACGTACGCGCATTGGTGCTTCGTCCTCCTGGCGTGAACGTCCGAGCCCAAACGTGCCCACCGAAATCGTGATGGATGATCGCGCGTCGCGTCGTCATACGGTGATCGAGGTGTTCGCCAAGGATCGTCCTGGTCTGCTCTATACACTCGCGCAAACGCTGCACGACATGAGCGTCTCGATCGTGCTTTCCAAGATCAACACCGAAGGCACACGCGTCGCAGACGTGTTCTACGTCACCGAGCTCAATGGCACCAAGGTCGAGCCGGGCCCGCGTTTCAAAGCCATTCGCGACGCTCTCTCTTTTGCTCTCGAACGCCAAAGCGAATAAAAAGGACGACATGCATTCCAAAATTTTCGGCGTCGGCATCGCGGTGCTTTCACTCGTTGCATGTGGTGGAGACGCGAAGCCCGCGCAGCCACCGCCGCCTGCTCCTCCTGCCGCCCTCGCCAGCTCCGCGCCCGGCACG
>JBDTFL010000038.1:0-4551 GCA_039937955.1 Polyangiaceae bacterium
GCTCGAACGGAAAAATTCCGGAGGCGACATCGGGACCTATGCTCGCGCCGAATGCCGACGAGATCGGCGAAACGACCGCGAGCCTCGCGCCGCTCTTCATGCGCAGAGGTTTTTGGGAAGCGCAGACGATTCCGTTTTTCGTGCTCGGCGCTGGGTTGTTGTTCATCACGCAACGCAAGCGACTCGCTGCCGATCCGTATCGCGCGCAATGGCGTGACACGCAGAAATCAGTGCAGAAATATCGAGTAGAAATGGATCGTGCGTCAGCGGCGGCAGATGGCGAGGCGTTCTTCGCGGCAGCACGTGCGGCCATTCAGCAGCGACTCGGTGCGAGCTGGCATCTCGAACCGGCCGCCATTTCTCTCTCCGAAATCGAGTCACGTCTTGCCACCGACGACGCAAAAGCGCTGCGGCCCATCTTCGACGCCGACGCATTGCGGTTCTCGGGACAAGGCGCGCGTGCGATCGATTTCGCGCATTGGAAAACGGTCGTCGAGCAACAGCTCACGCACCTCACGAAATTGGAGACATCATGAAGCTCACGATCGAAACGAAGCGTTACCTCGTCAAAGCAGCGGCCATCTTCTTCGTCATCGCGATCTTGTGCGGCGTCGTCGCCGGACCGTTCGCGCGCGCAGGAACAACTCCAACGATGGACGTCGCAAATCGAGAATTTGCCGAAGGTCGTTACGCGCAAGCCGCGTCCGACTTCGAGCAGATCGGCGCGACGTCTGGCTATTCCGCGCCGCTCTTCTTCGATTTGGGAAATGCATATTTGCGCGAGGACCAGCCGTTACGCGCCGTGCTCGCGTACGAACGCGCGCAGATCCTCGCACCGCGCGACGAAGCAATCGCGACGAATCTCGCGGTCGCACGGACTCGAGCGAACGTCGTCGACGACCGAAATATCGCATGGCGCATCGCTCGCAAGATCTCGATGAACGGCTGGGCCGAGCTCGCAACGGGAGCATTCTGGATTGGCGTGACCGCAGCCGGCGCAATGGCGCTGTCGAAACGTCGCGACGGGCTCTTGGTCACTGCGGTTGCGTTGAGCGCGATCGCGTTCACGACCTCGGTGGCGGCGCTCACGATCGAAAGTCCCGATCTGCATCGCGCGCTCGTCATGCAACCTACGCCGGTGCTTGTTTCTCCCTTCGAATCGGCGCAGAGCGATTTCGCGCTGAACCCAGGCAGCACTGTCGACGTCGGCCGCGCACGAGATGGATATGTCTTCGTGCACGACAAAAACGGGCGCAGCGGTTGGGTCGAGCGCGCTCAGGTCGAGACGCTTCTGCCGTCGGCAACGTGAATGGTGCGATCGAAACGCGGCAGTCGTATACCTCCCTGCGATGCGTCTCTTGCTCATCGAAGACGACGAAAAAATCGGAGCGTTCGTTACGCGCGGTTTGGAGCAAGAAGGCCATCATGTCGATTGGGTGAAAAACGGTAACGACGGTTTCTCACAGGCGCGACGCGGTGAGTACGACGCGGCGGTCGTCGATCGCATGTTGCCGGGACGCGACGGGCTCGACGTCATTCGAGCGCTTCGCCAAGAGCACGTGACTACGCCGGTCATCGTGCTCAGCGCGAAGAGCGCGGTCGAGGATCGCGTCGAAGGGCTCGAAGCCGGTGCCGACGATTATCTGACGAAGCCGTTTTCGTTCGCCGAGCTCGCAGCGCGCATTCAAGCGCTGTCACGACGAGCCTCGAGCGTCGCAACGCCTTCGCGAAATCTCTCCTACGGCGATCTTTCGCTCGATCTCTTCACCCGCCGAGCCACCCGGGCTGATCGCACGATCGACCTACAAAATAGGGAGTTTACGCTTCTCGAGTATTTGCTCCGCAACGCCGATCGCGTGCTTTCGAAGACGATGATCCTCGAGCGCGTTTGGGATTATTCGTTCGATCCGCAAACCAACGTGGTCGACGTTTTGGTGAGCCGTTTGCGCGGCAAGATCGATCGCGGTCACGACGACAAGCTGATTCATACGATTCGCGGAGTCGGCTATGTCCTTCGAAAGGGCTAAGCGGTTCACGCGATCGACCGGCGTTCGTCTCACGGCCTGGTACGTCTTCGTCTTCGTCGTCAGTGTCGTTTTGGTCGGCGTCGTCGAAACGTCGTTCATCGCGAAAGCGATCGACTCACGCGAGCGCGCAATTCTTTCTGCGCACGTTGCCGAATATCGAACCGTGGTCGAAGCGCGCGGCGTGCCCGGTCTCGCAGAGGCCATTGCCGGGCACGGCGAGCACGGTGATCGCGAGGCGGTGCGACTGAAGAAAAAGGAAGGCGACACGCTCTTCGAGCAACGAGCGCAGAGCGAGCTTCCGATGGAGCAGCTGGGGAGCGTCGGTTGGCGCGTCATCGCGATCGATGTGTCCGGCGATCTCGAGCTCGACGTCGCGCGAAGCAACGCCAACGAGCGCGAGCTCTTGCGTCATCTTCGTGAAGATTCACTCGCCGGTCTCGCGATCACCCTTATTTTTGGCTTGATCGGTGGCGCATGGCTGACGAGGCGTGCACTTCGGCCGGTGCGCGAGTTGAGCGAAACCACGCGGTCGATCGTAGCGTCCGGCAATTTGGGTGAACGCGTTCCGACTCGCGGAAATCGTGACGAGCTCGACGAGCTAGCGACGCTCTTCAATCGCATGCTCGCGCGAAACGAGACGCTCGTGACCGGCATGCGTGAAGCGCTCGACAACGTCGCGCACGATCTGCGGACGCCGCTTGCACGTTTGCGCACGAGCGCCGAGCTTGCGCTGCAAAAAGGTGACGACGCAAATGTGCTCCGTGAGGCTCTCGCCGATTCTGTCGAAGAGTCGGAGCGCGTGCTGACGATGCTGCGCACGTTGATGGACATTACCGCGGCGGAGACCGGCGTGATGCGTCTCGAGCGCGCAGCCGTCGCTCTAGATCAGCTGGCTCGTGAGGTGATCGAAACCTACGAGCTGGTTGCCGAAGAGCGCGGCGTGCGCGTCGTGTCGCATCTGGAGCCGACGCAGGTTTTGGGCGATGCGATGCGATTGCGGCAGCTCCTCGCGAACCTGGTCGACAACGCGCTCAAGTACACGCCGAACGGCGGCCTCGTCGAGGTGTTCACGAAGCTCGCAGAAAACAAGGGTGAGATCGTGGTGCAGGATACGGGCATCGGAATTTCGAAAGCGGATCAACCGCGGATCTTCGATCGTCTTTATCGTGGCGATCGCAGTCGCACGCAACCGGGTCTCGGTCTGGGATTGAGCTTCGTGAAGGCGATTGCGGATGCGCACCACGCGACGATTCGCATCGACAGCGAACCGGAAAAAGGAACCACCGTGGTCGTGTCGTTTCCGAAATCCTAATGGGCTGGGCGCATTCACACTCTTCGAGGCCTATGCGCTCCTGCGCGGAGTCGCGGCGTTGTCAGTCGCCATAACCCTCACCGTCTTGATTTCGTCCGATCACACCGAGGGATTAAACGGCGCAAATCCTCGTCTATCCGAGCTTTGAGCTCAGCCTCTCCAGTTGCTCTTGTCGCTGGACAACCCTGTTCATCAGGGCGATCGTCGGGGACGAATGAATCGACGCGCGCCACGATTTTGGTTGGCGGCGTTCATAGCGGTGACAACTGCGTGCACGCTCTTCGGAGCTGCCGCCGACGCTCGACTGAATGATGACGCGGGCGTCATCGTCGATGCTTCTGCGAGCGAGGCCTTTGCAGAGGCCGACGCATCGAATCCGGATCAATCGCTTATTGAGCGGAAAACCGTGCTCGTTCGGGATCTGGTCGAGGGTCATCTCAATGCGAGCATCGATGCTCGCTCGCTCTTCGATATTTCCATCGCCGACGAGTCCGCGGTCGATCTCGAACGAACGCGACTCGTCCTGCTTTTGCGTAATGCGCCGGACGTCGACGCTTCCGTAGCGGCTTGGTCGAGCTTCGAGAGCGGGAAGAAAGAAAATCGCGGGCCCGCCAACCGCGATGCGTCACGCGAGATCGCAAATACGAAGCTGCTCGCGTCTCGCTTCGACCTCGATCGCGCGCGCCTCTCGTTCTATGTCCTTTCCGCAACTGCACGAAACGCGCTGCTCGCGGCGCATGAAGCTGCGCTGCTCGACGGGAGCGTTCTGCCGGAAGCCGATCAGCGGGCCCACGAAGCGGAGGTGCAGCGCGAAGCGGCCCTTCGTGCCGCAGAAGATGCGAAGTCGGAAGCGCAGCGACTCGTCGCTACCGAATATGTGCGGCTGCTCGCGGTCGAGACCGCGCAAACGCAATTCGATTCATCGCTAGAAAAAGCGCGCCAAGAAATTGCAGCGCGCCGCGAAGAGACGCTGGGGTTGCAGCGACGCGCTCGCGAGGCGCACGACGCCGCGTCGACCGAACAATCGGCGGACACGACCTACGACGATCTCCGGCGCGCACTGCGAGGCGCGCGTTCCGCTCTCTCGCTTGCTCTCGATGCTGTTTCTTCGAGCGCGAGCGACGTGCCGCAGCCGGGTCCCGACGCCTTGGCCGATCCGCAAATCGACGTCGACACTACCGACGCGCGAGCCGAGCGAAAGCGCGTCGAGAC
>JBDTFL010000039.1:0-2790 GCA_039937955.1 Polyangiaceae bacterium
TCGGTTTGATGAGCGCGCAACCCACGTCGTGGCATTGCAGACCGAGCGAGTGCCCGAGCCCGTGCGGATAGAAAGCCCGCGTAATTCCCGCGTCGAATGCGGCTTCGATGCTGAGGCCTTTGATGACGCCCGCTTCGATTAAAATCTCGGCGACGTTCTTGTGCGACTCCTCGTGCAATTTTTCGTAGCCGTTGCCGACCTGCACGGCGCTGCACAAGCGCTGCTGCATTTTTTCGAGACCCTCGACGATGCCGCGGAACGTGGAGAGCGTTGCGCCTCCGCCTTTGACCCATGTGCGCGTGACGTCGGAGCAATAGCCTTGGTAGGTGGCGCCGGCGTCGACCAACAGCGTCTCGGCGTCTCTGGATTCTGCGCGTTTTTTGTAGTCGATGTGATGCAGCACTGCGGCGCTCTCGCCGAGCGCGACGATATTTTTGTAGGGCGTTTCCGGGTCGTCCTGATTGGTGGCCTTCAAATAAAGAAGGTGCAGGTCGAGCTCCGATTGGTCGCGCACCTTGAACGCCTCGAGGCACGCGAGATGTCCGAGCGCAGCGCGGCGATTTGCTTCCGCCAAACACAAAATTTCGTACGATGTTTTTTTCGAGCGCAGACGATCGAGCGGGCCCGTGAGGTCGAGCGGATTGATTCTTTCTTTGTCGGTGAAGCCCCACGACGCCGCACGCGCCATGTCCTCGCCGATGAACGCTACCTTTCCGCTGTCCGGCAAAACGTCTTTGATTTTTTCGGGCGAGGTAGGTCGTAAAATCTCAAAAGCGCCGAGGAAATGCTCGGTTTCGGGCTTCGCCGGTTTTTCCCAAATGCTGTTTGCTTTGAGCCAAACGAGCTGCGTTTTTTTTCCGGGGCGATAGATGATCGCGCAGTCTGGCTGTGCGAGCGGCACCCAATGTTGGAAATGGGGCGTCGGCCTCAGCGGCCAAAATTGATCGTCGAAATCCGTTCGTGACTTGAGCGATCCGGAATGAATGACGACGGCGTCGAAGCCCGCTTTCGGAACGATCTCCGCGTAGGCGCGCGAAATTTCCTGGACGTGTTCTTCGAAGAGGCGCGTGAGGTGATCGAGCTCGATTTTCACGCGGTGAGCCTACCACGCGATGACGCGAGTGACAGCCGAGCCGGCTCGCGTTTGCCAGCTAGCGCGGCGGGTGCAATCCAGGAAACTCACGCATGACGCTGCCCGGCAAATCACCGCACGCGGAGGCCGGATGCCACGACACTTCTTTCGGGTCGAGCAGCAGAAGAAAACAATCCCAATTGCCTGCTTGTGACGTGACCACCACGCGATTGGCGGAAACGGCGCCGTATTTCGGATCGTCGGCCTCCCAAACCGCGGTCGATGTCGACATGAACAGCGTTTCAGGAGCTCCCGGCCGGCGCACCAGCGACTGACCCGTCGCGAGATCCGCAAACGGAAATGTCTTTCGCACGTCGTACGCGCCGAGCAAGTCGACCAGCGTCGTGTTCAAATCCTGTGAGCCCGTACGTTTGTCATTCCACGAGCGCAGCGCGTTCAGTTGATCTTGCGAGAGCGCGTTCGGACCTGCGACGAGCCATCCTGGAATGCGGAGCTCTTGCTCGAACAGGGAATGATTGTGGTAGCGACTGCCGTGCTCGGCGAATTGCTCGCCGTGATCCGAAACGAAAAGAACGACCGTGTCACTAAAGCTGGGCAACGCGCGCAGCTCTTTCAAGAACGCGGCGAGCGTGCGCTCTTGCATGAGAACGCTGTTCAAATATTGGTTGTGGAATGCATTGATGTCGCCGGTGGGGTTGTCGGAATGAGGCGAATTTGGCTGTAGATCATCGGCGACGCGATACGGCGCGTGCGTGTTCGAAAAATGCAGCACTCCAAAATACGGAACGCCCGGCGGAGTACTTTTGATGAAGTCGAGCATGTGCGGCGTCGCCATTTCGTCGGGCGCGCCGATCATCGGATCACCCGTGTGACCGAGCTCCATGGCACTCACTTTTACGTCGATGCCTGCACGACGAACGAAGGCGCCGAAGTCGTCGTAGCGGAGATTTTGCGACGTGATGTACGCGGTTCGGTAACCCTCCGCTTTTGCGACCTCCCAGATGATTGGTGCCGAGTGCGCGGTTTTGAAATCAACGCTCGGAGGCATGCCGGTCCAAAGCAGCATGCACGCGCCGAACGTTCCCGGCGTTTGCGTCGTCGTCACGCCGAGCGGAATGCGGTCGCTCACCACCGGATCCAAAAATTCACTTTTGCATTTTGGTGGTGCGTCCGAGCACGTCGCGTCAGCACGCACGCTCTCGGTCAAAATCAAAAGCACGTTCGGGCGATGCGCGGCGATCGGAATCGGCGGTAGTGGCGCTGGCGTACGCAGCGAAATTCCGCGGCGCACCCAACCTTTACCCGTCACGCCGTCGTGGAGCGCGTGCACCACGCCGTGAATGAAACAGGTGTCGGGCGGCGCAGCCTGCAGCGAGCGGCTCTCCACGAAGTCGATCCAAAACGAATGCGCGCATCCCGCGAAGGCGAGCACGGGAACGATCGGCCATGTGTGCTTGAGCGAGGGCGCGGCTTTTTTCGTGAACGTGTAGATGAGCCACGTGATCGGAATTCCGATCGCGAGCAGCCCGACGAAAACGAACGGACCACCCCACGCGAGCAGCCATTGGCTGAGCGTTCCGCGGAGCGCCATGCCGAGTCGTACGGTGTCGCGCGCCATATAGGCTTCGAATACGCGGTGATACAGCGCTTGGCCGCCGAACGAGAAAACCGCGAGCGGTAAGACGAACAGGCCAAAA
>JBDTFL010000040.1:0-4657 GCA_039937955.1 Polyangiaceae bacterium
GTCCGACGAGCCCTTCGGAATTTCCGTTGGGGCCGGTGGCGGGTCCGATGAGGCGATTGTCGATCTCGCGAACCGGAGTGACCTCGGCGGCGGTGCCCGTCAAAAACACCTCGTCGGCGAGCCACAGCTGCTCGCGGGTCACGCGACTTTCGCGGACCTCCAATTTTTCTTCGCGTGCGAGCTGGATGATGGTGTCGCGGGTGATGCCTTCCAAGATCGAGCTCGAAAGATCAGGCGTGTGCAAGACGCCGTTCTTCACGAGAAAAATATTTTCGCCGGAAGCCTCTGAAACGTAACCGCTCGCGTCGAGCATGATCGCTTCGTCGTAACCGCCGAGCTTCGCTTCACGTTTCGCCAAAACGCTGTTCGTGTATTGGCCCATCATCTTCGCCTTCGCCAGGCTGATGTTCACGTGGTGGCGCGCAAACGAGCTGATTTTGGCTCGAATTCCATTCTTGAGCGCCTCGTCACCGAGGTACGCGCCCCACCTCCACGCCATGACTGACGTGCGAATGGGGTTGTTCGGTGCGTAGACGCCCATCGCGCCTTCGCCCACGAAAACCATCGGGCGGATGTAACCGTCGTCGAGCTTGTTGACGCGCAGGATGTCGAGGCACGCGGCTGAGACTTGCTCACGCGTGAACTTCGGTACGATCAGCGCGAGCTTGCACGTGTCGAACAAACGATCGACGTGATCCTTCAGACGAAAGATCGTCGTCTGGCCGTTCGCACGTTTGTACGCCCGGATGCCCTCGAAGGCGCCGAGGCCGTAGTGCATCGAATGAGTCAGCAGGTGAATCGTCGCGTCGTCCCATGCGACCATCTCCCCCTCGACCCAAATCTTCTGCAGCTTGTCGACCATTGCGATCACCTCGAAAGGGGTTGCCGAAAACCTCGCCGCGAATCTAGTCGCAGGTTTCGCGAAGGGCCAGGCCCGCGATGCATTTGCTTCGCGATTGCGTCGTTGCGCGTCATCTCATTCTGGACGCCGCCAAGCCTGGCCGCTATCTCTCCGCTTCGGTTTTTGCTCTGCTAGCTACCGTTATCGGCTTCGCGTTTCAGAGCACGAAGCGACGTCGCGATGCTCTGAATGCCTGTTAAAATGCCGTCTTCGTAGTGCCAGTCCGGATCTTTGAGCTCCGGAAAATCGTGCGGATTGCGAATGTCCTCATCCGTCAAACCGGGCTTCAAACGACGTGCGAGCGCGCCCACTTTTTTGCGTTGCAGCTCTTCGGCGTCTACCAGCAAGCGCTCGATTTCACTCCAATCGGCAGTCGGCTCGTCGGTCATTTTTTTTCCTCGCGCGTGCCGTCGTAAATGGCTTTGGCGTCACTCGCTTCGACCTCGGTGAGCAGCGTTCCCTCGGGATAACGAGCGCAGGCGGCGCCGTGCTTCGGACAAATGCCCATGCAGGCCGTTTGCGTAATCCAAACACGCGTGAAATCACGACGCGCCGCGACCTCTTTCTTCAGTGCGTCGAACAACGCTGCACCGGCCTCTGCGCAACCGGGGCCGAGCGGAGAATCGGCGGCGCGTTGATTCGTGCACACGAAGAGATGCACGCGAGGCGCAAAGTCTGCGGAACGCATCGGGGATGATTGAGGATAGGCCCGCACGCAGGCCCACATGCTTTTTAAAGCAGGCTTCTCGCGACGTCTCGCGATGACGAGATCGACGCTGCACCGGCCTGGATCGCTGCCGATCCGAGTCGAAAAAATCCTGCTCCAAGAAACCGCTCGAATTCGCGGGGTCGCGCTCGAACTGGCGTCGGTTCGCCCGTTGCATTGGAAAGGTCCAGCACCATGCAAAAAGTCACTCCGCTTCCGCCGCCGCGCCAGCCGTCACGCGAAGAGGTCGTTTCGCTCGGAGCCGATCGTACGGTGGTCTTCGGAGAGATGGTCGGCCGCGGTGCGTGCGCGACGGTATATCGCGGCATTCTCGAAGGGCCGTATCGCGTGCGTCGGCCGGTCGCGATCAAAGTGTTCGATGCGCTCGCTACCGAAGAACGCGATCAGGTGATCGCCGGTCTCGCGCGTGCAACGCGTCACGCCGCGTGCGTGCATCATCCGAATGTTGCTTCTCCGCAGGAGCTTTTTTTGGTGACGCCGAACGAGCCGATCATCGTGAGTGAATGGGTGGACGGCGTGACGCTCCAGCGTTTCGTCGACACGCATCGCAAAATCAATCGGCGCGTTGCGACGGATCTTGCGCTCTTCATTGCGCTCGAAGCCGCCGAAGGGCTCACCGGCGCACGTGACGCCTTCACGCCCGAACGCGTGCGTCTCAACATGGGACACCACGGTTTGTCGGGTCGCGAAATTTTGCTCTCCGTTCACGGGGAGGTGAAGGTTTGTGATTTTGGTTTGGCGCTCGCGTTGCGGCAATCGTCCGGCGTGCTCCATCTGCGGTCGATCGCGAAGCGCGTCTCGACGTTGCCGCCCGAGGTTGCGCAAGGCTCGCGCGGTGACGCACGATCCGACGTGTTTTCCCTGGGAATGATCCTTCGCGAGATGCTGGTGGGTCCACGTTTTTCGGATGAAACGACGGATGCGAAAATTCTCGACATGGCGCGCGACGGATCCATTCAAGGCTCGCCACTCGAACGTCAGCTTCCCGAGCCCATCGCATCGATCCTGCGTCGCGCGATCGAGATCGAGCCGTCGCGTCGTTATCCGCATGCCGGAATTTTCGCCGACGATCTTCGCCGCGCGTGCACGCCGATGGGTGTGGGCGATGGCCGCGTTTACCTTCGCCAAGCGCTCGAAGAAATGTTTCGCGACAGACAACAAGCCGACGACGAGCCCACCACCGACTACGGCGAGCTTCGCGCAGCCCCGACCACGGACCAGACGAGCTGGGGATTAGATAGCGGCTCCCGCATGGTCCGAGCCGAAAAAGTCGAGCACGACGAGGAAGACGATTGACCGAAGACGGGTTGATTCAGCAAGCAAGTGCTAACATGCGCTGAGATCGATGTTCTTGAAGGCGATCCGCCGCGCGCTCGAATTCATCCCGGGCAGTCTCGAGCTCCTACGCGAAGACGTCATCGCGATTGGAAAAAACGATCCTGCGGCGCGCTCCTATTTGGAAGTGCTGCTCGTTTATCCGGGCTTGCATGCGCTCTGGCTTCATCGCGCCGCGCATTTGCTGTGGAAAGGTGAGCAACAATTTGCAGCGCGACTCCTCAGTCACGCAAACCGCTTCATCACCGGCATCGAAATCCATCCCGGCGCCACCATCGGTCACCATGTCTTCATCGATCACGGAATGGGAATCGTCATCGGCGAAACCGCGATCATCGGCGACGGCTGTCTTCTCTACAAAGGTGTGAACCTCGGCGGCACGTCGCTCTCGCGTACCAAGCGCCACCCGACGCTCGGCAAAAATGTGATCGTCGGCGCAAACGCCTGTATTTTGGGGGCGATCGAGATCGGTGACGGCGCACGTATCGGATCAGGAAGCGTCGTCGTGAGGCCCGTTCCAGAAGGGGCAACCGTCGTCGGCGTTCCCGCGCGCATCATCGTTCCCGCGAAACAGCGCTTCGACGCCGCGCTCGATCACGCGAACTTGCCAGACCCCGTGAGCGACATGCTGCGTGCGCTAGCTACACAAAATGAACGCCTACGCGATCGCTTGAACGCGATCGAGGACAAGCTCGCCATCGCCGCCGACGAACAAGACGACGACGTGCACTTGCCGTGGAGCGCGGACGAGCTTCCGCCGGCCGACGGCGGCTGACGACGCCAGCTCGATCAAACCATGGCAAAAGACAAAATCGTTCCCGGCGAAAAGCTGATCGTCAAAAATAAAAAAGCGTCCTTCGACTACATCATCGAAGACCGATTCGAAGGCGGGCTCGCGCTCTTGGGCAGCGAGGTGAAATCGATGCGCGCCGGAAAGGTCGACATCGTCGATGCATTCGCCGCAGTAGAAGGCCGCGATCTGTGGCTCAAACAGCTCTACATCGCGCCGTTCGAGCAAGCGAAGTCGTTCCCGCACGAGCCACGCCGGCATCGCAAAGTCCTGCTGCACCGAAAAGAGATCGATCAGATCGACAAAGGAATTTCGCGCGGCGGGTACACGCTCGTGCCGCTTCGTCTCTATTTCAAAGACGGCCGCGTGAAGGTGGAGCTGGCGCTCGTGAAGGGCAAAAAGAATTACGACAAGCGCGCAGCCGTCAGGAAAAAAGACGACGAACGCGAGGCACGCGTGGCAGTCGGACGCACGCGCAAAGGAACGGGATGATGCGCGTGCGTTTGGCTCGCGGTGACGACGCGACCATCGTGAAGATCGCAGGTGAATCGATCTCGCTGATCGCGACGATCTCTGCACCGCCGGGCGCAAGCCTCGAGGTCACGATCGATCTGCGCGCGGGCGAGCGGCTGCGCGTGAAAGTCCACGGGTCCAAAAAACAACCCGACGGCAACTTCATCATCGACGGCCGTTGCGTCGACATGACGCGCGAGCTGCGCCAAGAGCTCGAAGCGCTGAATACGAAATTGCCTTAGGAATAAGGGTGATCGTGACGTACGTCAGCGGGCACGACGAGCTGCGAGAAGCATGCAAAATACAGCGATTGCCGCGAGCGTGACGGCGCTGGCGGTTTGAGACACGTGCAGGAGCGGCGTGCCGCCGAGAAGATTGCGGAGATGTGCGC
>JBDTFL010000041.1:0-7073 GCA_039937955.1 Polyangiaceae bacterium
TGCAGCCGCGAATGCCCAGCGCGCGCTGAAAATCTCCGATCCACGTCGCGAGCGTTTCAACCGAATAATGCGCGCCGCTCGGTTTGTCGGAATCGCCGGAACCCGGCAAATCTGGGGCGATCACGCGATATTTTTTTGCGAAATCCTCGAAGACGTAGCGCCACGAATAGCTCGTGGTCATGAGCCCGTGAATGAGGAGCAGCGGCTCTCGCCCGTCGTCAGCGGTGCCCTGCTCGCGATAAAATACGCGATGCTTTCCGAAGCCCGCCGAATCCATTTCGATGTGGCGCGCGATCGAATCCGCGAAGAGCCGATGCGGCAGTCGAGGAGTCTCGGGCAGCTCCGCGAAGGCGCCACGCTGGAACGGCTTTGAGCGAGAAGAGCCCGTCATCGGTTGAGTTAACCATCGATTCATGTTGAGTAGGGATCGACGAATGGACGCGTTCGAGAGCGAGGTGGTGCGCGTTTATCGGCGCTACCAAAGTGAAATTGTCGAGGCGTGCGGACTGTGCCCGTGGGCGGAGCGCGCGCGCATCGACAAGAAAACGCGGGAGTGGGTGATCCCCGAAAAGGATCGCGCAAGCTGCAACTCGTCGCTCGCGGCGATGGACGAGCTCTTCAAGGAGGACCATCTCGAGATCGCATTTTTGATTTACCCGAACCTCAAGGCGACTCGCGTGGAGTTCGAGCGCTTCGTCGGTCGCGTTCGCGAGGCAGATTCGCGGCGTCATCCGCTCGGAAAAATTCCGTTCATGTTTGCCGCTTTTCATCCGGAAGCGGCGGCAGATGTTTCGAATCCGGAGCGGCTCATTCCTTTTTTGCGACGCACACCCGACCCCACGATTCAGCTCGTGCGTGGTTCGGTCGTGGAAAAAATTCGCGGTCGCACGCCACAAGGAACGCAATTTTTCGACACGAAGACGCTGCTCGCGGACCTCGTGCCTCCGCAGCCGGCCATGCGTGAAAAGATCGCCCAAGCGAACCTCGAAACCATCCAAAAAATAGGCGTCGACGAGGTTCGTCGCCGGCTCGACGACATCCTGCGCGACCGAAACGAAAGCTACGAAAAGTTCGGCAGTTGAATCGGAGAGTGGGAAAAGATCGGAGCGCAAATGGTCGTTTTGGGCTGAATTCCGCTCGCAATCGAGCCGTTGGACGTCCAGGCGCAAATGAACCGATCTTTTCTGGCGGGGAAGTCAGCTTCAGGCATCGAGCCGGCGTCGACGCTTTCGAAAATCGCGCTGCTGGAAGAGAGAGCTACGCGCGCCGAAGCGACGCTCCTTCAAGTTCTCGACTCATCGCATGCAGCAACGATCATCCACCGCAAGTCGATCGTCGAATACGTGAACCCGGCGTTGTGCGAGCTCACTGGCTACGCGCCGGAAGATCTCATCGGCAAAAACGGCGTGTCGATCCTCCTCCACCCGGACGAAATTCCGGCGCTCACCGAAATACAGCGGCGCTCGGAGGCCGGCGAGCAAGTTTTGCCGTCGCGCGCGCGTTGGCAGAAAAAAGACGGCTCGATCATCTGGACCGAAGGCGTTCGCACCATCATCGACTACCAGGGCGAGCCCGCCGTGATCGTGCGGGCCCGCGACATCTCGCGCGAGATGGAGATCGTTTCGGACCGAGATCGCGCGGAGCAGACGCTGCGTGTGACAGACGAGCGATTTCGCGTGCTGTTCGAACGCAGCCCGATTCCCGTGTGGATCTGGGACGTCGAATCACTCGACGTTCTTGCGGCGAACGAAGCGGCGATGGCGCTGTACGGATACTCGCGTGAAGAATTTTCACGACTGAAGTTGAGCGACATGCGCGCGCCAGCGGAGATTCCGGCGCTCACTGACAATATCGCAGTGGCACGCGCGCAGACGCATTGGCGCGGGGTGACCACACATTGTAAAAAAAGCGGAACGCCTTTCCGGCTCGAGGTCACCGCGCACATGATCTCGCTCGACGGCCACGCGGCGATGCTGTCGATGGGCCGCGATTTGAGCGACGTCGAGCAAATGGAGAATCAGCTTCGGCAGTCGCAAAAAATGGATGCCGTCGGACAGCTGGCGGGCGGTATTGCGCACGACTTCAACAACATCCTCGCGGTCATCGTCGCCGTGGCCGACATGATGTTGCTCGATCTGGAAGCCGGTCATCCGTTCATCGACGACCTTCACGAGATCGAAGCGGCGGCGCGGCGGGCGTCCACGCTCACGCACCAACTTCTGACGTTCAGTCGGCAGCAACCCGCGCGTCCTAAAAATATTTTGCTGAGCAGCGTCGTGTCGCAGATGGAAAAAATGCTCGTGCGCACCGTTCGCGAGAACGTCGAGATGAAGCTCGATCTTTCAGCAACTGGCGTTATTTACGCCGATCCGACGCTGCTCGAGCAGGTGCTCTTGAACCTGGTCGTCAACGCACGCGACGCCATGCCGGACGGCGGAACGCTTTTGATCGAGACCGCAAATGTCGTTCTCGGCGAATCCGAAGCCGCCGCCATGAACGTGGAGCCGGGCAAATATCAAGAGCTGTCGGTGACCGACACGGGAAGTGGAATGTCGCCCGACGTGCAGGCTCGCATCTTCGATCCATTTTTCACGACGAAGGAAATCGGCAAAGGGACCGGTCTCGGTCTCTCCACCGTCTTCGGAATCGTCATCCAAAGCTGCGGCGCAATCACCGTCGACTCTGCACCCGGACGCGGCACCACATTCAAGATCGCGCTACCGCAAGCGTGCGTTTCGCCAGACTCGCTTCCTGCTCGACCGCAGATGTGCGCGTCGAAGGCCGGATCCGAAACGATCTTGCTCGTAGAGGACGAGGAGAGCGTTCGTCGGGTCGTCAGTCGCATGCTGCGATCGAACGGTTACAAAGTGATCGAGGCCGCAGGTGGGCGAGAAGCGCTCGCGCTCATTCAGGGAGGCGACGCGATCCATCTCATGGTGACTGATTTGATGATGCCGGACATGAACGGCCACGCGCTCGGGCGCGAAATAGCCGCAAAATTCCCCTACATAAAGCTCCTCTACATGTCCGGCCACGACCTCGATGCTTCAAAACAAAGCGGAACGCCCGTCGCCGACGAGGCATTTATCTCGAAGCCGTTCACGCCGAGCGCGATGCTGTCGGCGATCCGCGGATTGCTCGAGCGAGCTCCGTAGATTAGGTTGCGCGCCATGCGCACTTCGAGTTGGGTGGGTTCGGTCATGGTCGCCGCCGTAGCCGCGCCAATCGCGATAGCTGCGTGCAGCAGCAGCAACAACGCATCTTCATCGAAGATCGACGCCGGCGCTTCGAACGACGCAAGCACGCCCGCAAACGATGCAGCCGTCGACGCCGGGCCGCCTTATCTTCCTGCTGGCTATTCGCTCACGCCGTTTTTGAGCGCGTCGTCCACCACGCACACGTTCACGAAGGCCGATCAAGTTTTGGATCCGTCGAAGACCTACGTCGTCGTGCTCGAGACGACGGCCGGCCGCATCGTGTGGCAGCTCACGCCCGAGCACGCGCCGATCGCCTGTAATTCGTTCATTTTTCTCACGCTCAATCACTACTTCGATGGCATCGCGTTTCATCGCGTGATCGACGCGTTCGTTGCGCAAGGTGGAGATCCGAACACGATTTCCAAAGGCCAGAACACGTGGGGCACGGGTGGACCGGGCTACGCGTTCGACAACGAGGACACTGACGCCGGACTCTTGGCCGACGGCGGTCCCGACTATTCGACGATTCCGAATTTCGACGACAACGCGGGCGGACTGGTTGCGATGGCGAACACCGGACAGCCAAACTCCAACGGCTCGCAATTCTTCATCACGTTCGGCGCGCAATCTTTCTTGGACGGCGGCTACACGATCTTCGGAAATGTGATCGAGGGCATGGACGTCCTCCCCAACATCATTCGTGGCGAGCCCAAGCCAGCCGACCAGCAATCCGGATATCCGACGCGCATTACGGAAGCGCATATCGGACAAAAATAGCCAAACTGGAATGGGGGCTGCTCCACTCAAGGCTGGATCGAAGCGCCACCCGGAGGTGAGCCAGTACCACGCGATTCCCTGTAATTTACAGGGTTTGTGCGACTGAATCGTCATTCAGCGATGGCATGTCGGGTGCAAAACGGCCGGATATGCTTCGACCGCTTGGCTTGTTGATCCCGCTCTTGGCCGCGACTTCGTCTTTCGTCGCGTGTGGCAATGCCGAGTCTACCGAAGGCACGACGACCGGCAGCAAGGTCACCAACATTCCAACCAGCTCGGTCATCGATCAAGGTCAGACCGGAAACTGTTGGCTGTATGCCACCGCGGCGTGGGCGGAGAGTCTCCATGCGTCGGCGACCGGCGACAAGAGCCTCCACTTCTCACCGACCTATTGGGATTACTGGGATTGGTACGATCAGATCTTGGCAAGCTCGACGCACGTCGAGTTCGGTGGCTTTTGGGGACGTGCCGGAAATTTGATTCATCGTTATGGGCTCGTTCCGCTCGGCTCGTTCGTGAGCGGCGACGACGCCGCGATTGCCGTGCAGGCGCAAGAAACAATCAACCAACGGCTCGCGTCGGGCGGGTTGACCGACGACGCAGGTGCAGTCGATCCGGTACAAGTGCTCGCGCTGCTCAATGATGCGTTCCAACTTTCGGCCGACAATCGCACGCTGCTCGCGAGCACGTTCGGCGCAGACGGCAAGCACACGTTCGGCGATGGTGCGACGCCGAGCGGAATTTTGACGAGCGCGCAAACGTTCCCGGTGATGACGTTCAGCCCGACCGGCAATACTCCGGCGATGCTCGACGACGTGATCGGAACGCAGGGCGATCCGACGTACGAGGACACGCGCACCGGAGCGCTCGCGTGGACCGCCGCGTTTGCACCGGCGACTGCAGGTGCCACGACTGGCCTCGGTGTGTCGGTGTTGCCGGGTTTGTCGGTTTCTGCCGCCAATCGCTCGACGCGATCCGTCGCGCAAATCACGGGTCCAGCGATCGGTGACGACGATTCGGACGGTGGCGTTCCTGATTCCGATGCCGCTGCGCCACCTGCAGCGGACGATGGCGGTTTGCAATTGCCCGCGCCCGATCCTGCGGCGTGGACCACGTATCTGCGACGCGTGCAACATGCACTCAACGACGGCGCTCCGCTTCCGATCGCGTGGCTGGTCGTATTCGACGATGCCGATACGACGGGCCACTTTCACCAAGGCGTGACGACGACGCAAAACGGCGGATGGCACGAGACGCTCATCACCGACTACGAGGTCGTGAACGTTCCCGGTTACGGAACGTTGCAAGCCGGCGTTGCAGCAACCGACGTGCAAAAGGCTGCGGCGCTCCAAGATCCGTCGCAAGTCATGTTTCTGCGCATCAAAAATTCGTGGGGAACCACGGCGACCGGATGGGCGTCGCCGCTTGCCGGATACAACGATCTCGACACCGCGTATTTGTCGGAGTCGATCCAATTCTGCGACGCGAGCGGCAACTGCGCGATCGCGGCTCCGGGTCTGTTCGATATCGTGCTGCCGCCCGGCTATTGAGCATCGGCGGCGGCAAACATGTTAGAAGGGGCGCGTGTCGACCAGCGCAACCAGCACGAATTGGCCCGACACACTGGGCGTTGAGCTCTCCGAAGCGCTTACAAAAAAGGGGTTTACGCAGCTAACCTCCGTGCAGCAGGCGGTGCTCGACCCGAAGCTTCAAGGTCGTGATCTGCGCATCACGTCGCAGACCGGCTCCGGAAAAACGTTGGCAATCGGTTTTGCGTTGCGTGATTTTGCAGCGCTGAAACCATCCGTGCAGAACGGCGTTCCGAAGCCGCTCGCCCTCGTGATTGCGCCCACGCGCGAGCTCGCGAAGCAAGTGGAGGTCGAGCTGTCGTGGCTGTATGCGTCGCTCGGTGCACGCGTCACTTCGGTGACGGGTGGCGCGAGCTATCGCGACGAGCGTCGTGCTCTGAATGCGGCGCCGTCGGTCGTCGTGGGAACGCCCGGCCGGCTCCTCGATCATCTCGAGCGTGGGTCGATCGATCCGAGTGACTTGAAAGCGATCGCGCTCGACGAAGCGGATCGCATGTTGGATCTCGGCTTTCGTGAGGACCTGCTCGCCATCTTCGCCAAGGCTCCGAAAGAGCATCTGACGCATTTGATGTCGGCAACGTTTCCGCACGACGTGCGGGCGCTCGCCGACCGCGTTCAAAATAATCCGGCGCGCGTCGAGGGCACGCCGCTCGGCGAAGCCAACACGGACATCGAGCACATCGTGCACCTGGTGGATCCGAAGCAGCGCGTCGACGCGATCGTGAATCTGCTTCTTTTTACGCCCGATTCGAACTCGCTCATCTTCGCGCGCACGCGCGCGGATGTGGCCCAGCTCACCAAAGATCTTCGCACTGCGGGTTTTACGGTGAGCTCTTTGTCGGGCGAGATGGAGCAACCGGAACGCAATCGCGCGCTCTCCATGTTCAAGCGCGGTGATTTGGATGCGCTCGTCGCAACCGACGTCGCGGCCCGCGGCATCGACGTCCACGACATCGGCATGGTCATTCAAGCGGAGCCGCCGACCGATTCGGATTCGTACACGCATCGCAGCGGTCGTACGGGTCGCGCCGGTAAAAAGGGGACGAGTCATCTGCTTGTCGATCCGCACGTTCTCAACAAAACTGCGGCGCTCCTCAAACGCGCGCGCGTCCGTTTCCGCATCGAGCCGGTTCCTGGTCCCGAAGAAATCGAAATCGCCGCGGACACACGATTTTTGGAAGAAATGACCGCCGAGAACGCCGCGGAGACCGACTCGGAATTGCCGGACCGCGGGTTCGATTCACGCACGTGGGCCATCGCGAAAAAATTGGTCGAGCAGACGGATCCGACCCGGCTCGTGGCGCGCTTCATCCAATCCGCACGTCGCAAAGCTCCCGCATCGCCGCGCGTGGTTCGCACCATCGACGTCAAATTGCCTGAAAAAGCCGCGCATCGGCACACCGAGAGTCGAGCGCCACGCACTACGCATGTTCCTGCACCGCGCGCGTCGTCGCGATCCGTTCCGACGGCTCGAGCCTCTTCGAAATCGATCCCAACTGCGCGCGCGTCC
>JBDTFL010000042.1:0-2800 GCA_039937955.1 Polyangiaceae bacterium
CGTGAGGCACTCCGCTCGTGATGAACGTCGTCCACGGAAGAATCAGCGCTCGCGCTTCTTCCTCGCAAACACCGATCGTTACGTCGAGACCGGCTTGCCGAAGACGATCTACGCCTCCTCCGTCGACGTGCGGATTCGGGTCGAGACAGCCCACCACGACGCGGGCGATTCCAGCTCGCATGATCGCGTCCGTGCACGGCGGAGTGCGGCCGCTGTGATTGCACGGCTCGAGCGTCACGTAGAGCGTGCCGCTGCGCGCTTCATCGCCAGCTGAAGACAGCGCCGCAACTTCGGCATGGGGGCCGCCTGCGGCCTCGTGATGTCCGACTGCGACGAGCTGCCCGTCTGGGCGCGTGACCACAGCGCCGACGGGTGGATTCGGCGACGGCATGGACTGACGTGCTTCGTCGAGTGCACGTCGCATGAAGCTCGTGTCGCGGTCGAGTTTGTCGGCGCTCATGCGGAGACCATCGAGGTGGTCCGTAGCCGCGCAGCTTCGAGATCGCAAACCATGTCGTCATTCGCGACGCTCAGGTCAGCGTTCTCGGCTGTCTTCTTCCGCTTCGCGACCGTTCTCATCGCTCGGCTCGTGCTCGTCTCGAAGACGCCCGAGCTCGGCCGCGAACTCACTGATGTCTCGAAACGATCGATAGACGCTCGCGAACCGAACGTACGCGACGTCGTCAAGACCGCGGAGTCGGGCCATGACTCGCTCGCCGAGCTCTGCAGAAGGAACCTCGCGTGCATCTGCGTCCTGAATCTCGCGCTCGATGGCGTCGGCCACTGCTTCGATTTGATCGGCAGAAATAGGCCTTTTGTTACTTGCGATCGACAACGCCTGAACGATTTTCTTGCGGTCGAAGGGCTCCCGACGGCCATCCTTTTTCACCACGGTAGGCAGCACGTACTCCACGCGTTCGTACGTCGTGAAGCGGCGGTCGCATTGCTCACACTCGCGACGACGCCGAATCGTGTCTCCTGCGGCACCCGCACGCGAATCGATGACGCGATCTTCGGGGTGCCCGCAGAACGGGCATTTCATGCGGGCCTCTCGAGACTCGATAGGACGAGGGTCGCGTTGGTTCCGCCAAAGCCGAACGAGTTCGACATCACATGTGTCAGCCTTCGCTCACGCGCGCTGTTTGGCACGCAATCAAGCGGGCACGCCGGATCTTGCTCGTCGAGGTTCATCGTTGGAGGGACACGTCGATGGTGAATCGCGAGCACCGATAGCGCCGCCTCGACAGCGCCTGCGCCGCCGAGAAGATGACCCATCACACTCTTCGTCGAGCTCACCCAGAGCCGCTTTTGTGCGTCTTTCGAGAGCGCATGATCACCAAAGACGTGCACCATCGCCTTCGACTCTTCGATGTCACCGTGGGGCGTCGAGGTGCCGTGCGCATTCACGTAATCGATATCCGATGGCGCGACGTGTGCGTCTTCGAGGGCCATTCGCATCGCGCGTTGAGCCCCCTCGCCTTCGGGCGAAGGCTTGGTGAGGTGATACGCGTCGCACGATGCGCCGTAGCCGGTGACCTCGGCGTAGATTTTCGCGCCGCGAGCTTTCGCGTGCGTTAGCGACTCGAGAAGCAACGCTCCAGCGCCTTCGCCGCACACGAATCCGTCGCGACCGACGTCCCAAGGTCGACTCGCTTTTTCGGGCGCCGAGTTGCGGCGCGATAGCGCGAACATCGCTGAAAATCCGCCGATTCCCAACCCAGTGATCGTCGCTTCGGAGCCTCCTGCAAGCATGATCGGCGTGCGGCCGCGACGAATCCATTCGGTGGCTTCGCCGATGGCATGAGCGCTCGATGCGCACGCGCTCGTGTTGGCGTAGCTCGGTCCGCGAAGGTTGAGCGCCATCGCGACTTGGCCGCCGGCGAGGTTCGCGATCACTTGAGGAATGAAGTACGGACTGATGCGCGACGGTCCCTTTTCGTGCAGAAGCACAGAGCAGTTGTAGATGCCTTCGAGGCCGCCGAGCCCGACGCCGAAGAAAGTTCCGCACTTCTCGCGATCTTCTTCTGTGAGCTCGACCGCCGAGTCTTGCATGCAAAGCTGCGCCGCTGCGATCGCGAGCATCGAGAAGCGACACATCTCTTTGTGTTTCTTCTTCGGAATGTAGTTGAGGGGATCGAATCCCTTCACCTCGCCCGCAAACGTCGTCGGGTACGCAGACGCATCAAACAAGGTGATGGGAGCGATTCCGCTCTGACCTTCCAGCACCGCGCGCCACGTAGCGTCAGTGCCGATCCCGACCGGCGTGCAAAGCCCGATTCCGGTGATGACGACTCGTTCCATTGATGATGCTCCTAGTGCCATGAAGTGCCGATCGCAACCAGCTGGGGTCGGCGACCGCGCAAGCTGCGTGCGCAGCCTCGGCAGCGGCGCGGACAATGCCGCGCACGTGCGAATGCCCCAACCTCTCGTTGCCGAGTTGTTGGGGCATCCCTCCCTTATATCCCACGCTGCGAGCTCGACGCTTCGAGCTGCGCAGTGCTGGTTGCGGCCAATCTCCGGAGCGAAGAACCTTCTAAGGAAGGAGCTTCAACGAAGAGAAGCGCGCTCCAACTCTCAGCCGCGCAGTTACTTCTTCGCGTGAGCTTCGATGTAATTGATCGCGTCCTGAACGGTTCGGATCTTCTCCGTATCCTCGTCCGGGATGTCGATCTCAAAAGCCTCCTCGAAGGCAAGCACGAGCTCAACGAGCCCCAGCGAATCTGCGCCGAGATCGTCGATGAACGTCGACTCGGGCTTGATGTCGTTCTCCTCGACGTCGAGTTGTTCCTTGATGATCCGC
>JBDTFL010000043.1:0-2939 GCA_039937955.1 Polyangiaceae bacterium
AACAATTTCGTTCCTGAAGCACGCGGATGTTTGACGAGCATTTTTGCCGGGGTATCGAGGCCATTCCGCAAGCGGTAGGTAGTCTGCGTGACGCCGTCGCGCTCGATGACGAGCTGACTGTTTTCAATCTGCGCAACACGCGCTCCGCGTTCGTCGAACTTCGATTCACGATCGACCGCAAGCCCGCGCTCGAGCGCAAACGGCACCGTCGTCGATGCTCCAATCGGCAATGGATCGACCATTCCCTGCCCCAAAAATGATCCTTCTTCGAACACGGCGATCGGCCCACGCTCGAGCACGCCCTTCGTGCCGTTCTCAAATCGCGCCACGCGAAATGGATGGCTCATCGAATCGGGAACGCCGCCGTCGGGTGCAAAAAGGAAGATCGCTTCACCGACGACCTTCTGCGAGAGGAGCATCACCATCGTCGCGGTTTTGTCGGGGATCGTGACGGCGACGGGCAAATCGTAGCGCGTCGTTCCGCCTTCGACTGCGACGGCGGCGAGCGCGTTCACGTTGCGAGGCGCAGAGATCGAACGCGGCGGCGGCGGTGGAGGCGGCGCCGGTTGGTCGGCAGGCGGCGAATAGTATTTCGTCGATCCCGTGGCCGCTGCCCCGGGTCCGCCCGCGCCTCCAATCATCGATGGGCGCTTCGGTGCATTCGCCGCCGCGTGACGAGGGGCGCCTTTTTTCTTGTCGGCGCCTCGGCTTTTTTGCGGGCTCGGCGAGCTGGGGTCGGCGTCACTTGCGTCGGGAATTCCATCGCCGTCGTGATCAGCTTGTTCCTGCGGCTCGGCCATCTGGGTTGCCGGTGGTGCCGACGCTTGCACCGGAGCCGGCGCATTTTCCGGCGATTGACGAAGCGACGTTTCGGTTTGCGGAAGCGCAGCAATCACCTCGCCGTTGTCGGTCACCGTCGGTCGATTCGGAATGACCGGCTCACCGAGCTCGGCCTCGAACGAAAGTGGCGCACCCGCAACGAGCGATAGCTTTACGTTTTTCCAATCCTCACCCGAAAGATTTTGAACGATGCCCCACGCTTGAAGATCCGCTTGGCCGTTTGGATGCACCACCAACCGATACGAAGGCCGCCACACGGGCGACGCCGCGATGTAGCCCACTTGCAGGTCGTGATCTTTCCCATCGAGCGCCAAAACCACTACTTTTAGGCCGCGTTTCTCGTCCTCGGTCATCATGCTGCGCGGCTTTGGCGTCTCGTCGGTCGTGTCCTCGTAAGGGTCCTTGACGGGAAACGCAGCGGATCGCACCGAGCTTCCACCTTGTTCGATGACCGCGAGGCTCGCGAGAAAATCGCCCACCTCGGTGTCGCGCATCTTGAAGCGCACCTCTTCTTCATCGACGTGCCCAGCGCGCTCGAAGTAGCCCACGCCGTTTCGGTAGAGCACGACCCTTTGCAATGGGAGCGCGTCGGTGCTGAGCAGCGCCGATCTGCCGCACCCCATCGTGGGGAGCGCAAAAACAAGGGCGATCGCGAGACGGCCGGTCTGTGAGATCGAAGCAAAGGCGGAAGGGCGGCGAATGGAAAAGCGCATGTTGTTGGCATCCTACGCACAGAGGCGGCTCATCGGTCTAGCGACAAGCGGAGACGTCCGGAAACAGAAAAAGGTCCACGAACCCAGGCAGAAACAAGCCTCTGGCACGAATGTCGCTTTCGCGATCGATTTTCGGTGGTACCTTTTTGGAGGACTCGCGAGCTCTCCATGGAGATAAAACAGCAGCTAAAATTAAGTCAGCAACTGGTGATGACGCCGCAGTTGCAGCAGGCGATCCGCCTTTTGCAGCTGTCACGGATGGAGCTCATCGACGAGATTCGTAAAGAGCTCGATGGCAACCCGGTGTTGGCAGATGACGAGATCGATCCCCGCGCGCGTTCGACGGGTGACGGCATCACGGGCGAGGCGCCCACCGAGGCGGCCGGCGCGATCGCAGGCGAAGAGCGGATTCAGCGCATCGACGACCTCGATCGTTTGAAGAACACCGACACGCAAACGCGCAACGACGAGAAAAAAGCGGGCGAGATCGACTGGGAACAGTTCATCGAGAACCGCTCGCAGCAGCAGGCGCTGCCGACCAACCGCGGTGGCTTCGACGATCTTCCGCCGATCGAGCAGAATCTGACGAAGCGCGAGAGCTTGGTCGACCATTTGAAGTGGCAGCTTCAGATGAGCGATTTCACGGAAGACGAACGCCACTTCGCGGAGCTCGTGCTCGGCAACCTGGACGACAACGGGTTTTTGGATCTCAAAGGCATGGAGCGCGAGGACGGAACGCGCACGCCCGATCTGACCCTCGAGGATTTCGCGCGTGAAGCGAGCCTCGAGCTGGAGGATGCCGTCGAGGTCCACCGCATCATGATGGAGTGGGATCCGTGCGGAGCTTGCGCACGTGATCTTCGCGAGTGCCTTCGCGTGCAAGCCGACGTGTATGGCTGCGAAGAGATGGAAGTGGAGATCATCGAGAAGCACCTCCACAACCTGGAGAAGCACAATTACCAGGCGATCGCGCGCGACATGAAGGTGCCGGTCGAAGAAGTCTACGAGGCGGTCAAAGAAATTCAGAAGCTCGAGAGCCGCCCGGCGCGCAACTTCACCGAGACCGACGAAAAGACCATCGCGATCACGCCCGACGTCTACATCGTCAAAGACTCGGACAAATTCGTGGTGAGCGACAACGACCGCGGCGTCCAGCGTTTGTACATCAACGAGGCGCTGACCAAGTCGCTCCTCAAAGATCCCAACGCCAAAGAGTTCATCGGCGAAAAATTACGAAACGCGCAGTGGCTCATTCGCGCCATCGAGCAACGCCGCAAGACCATCATTCGCGTCACGGAATGCATCGTCGAAAAGCAGCGCGACTTCTTCGAAAAAGGCGTCGCGTTCTTGAAGCCGATGATCTTGCGCGACGTCGCCGATGCGGTC
>JBDTFL010000044.1:0-3289 GCA_039937955.1 Polyangiaceae bacterium
ACCGTGGAAGCCGATGTGCACCTAGCAAACGGAATCGTCGGACGCGCGGCCGTTCCATCCGGCGCATCCACGGGAAGTCGAGAGGCGCACGAGCTTCGCGACGGCGACCCACGACGCTTCGCCGGCAAGGGCGTGACGAAAGCGGTCGCGCACGTCAACGCGAACATCGCGCCCATCCTCGTCGGCCAAGATGCGTCCGGGCAAGCCCACATCGACAAAGCGCTCTGCGAGGTCGACGGCACCGAGCTCAAATCGGAGCTAGGAGCGAACGCCATTCTGGCCGTCTCACTCGCCGTTGCACGTGCTTCCGCGCTCGCCCATAAGGTGCCGCTCTACGTTGCGCTCTCCGACAAGCCGCCGGACCTTCTTCCACTGCCGATGTTCAACGTCATCAACGGTGGCGTTCACGCGGACAACAACATCGATTTTCAAGAGTTCATGATCGTGCCGATCGGTGCGGCCAGTTTTCGAGAAGCGTTGCAGATGGGCGCCGAGACGTACCACACGCTCAAATCAATCCTGAAAGATCGCGGCTTCCGCACCGGAGTCGGAGACGAAGGCGGCTTCGCTCCCGACCTCAGAGAAAATGTCGAAGCCATCGAGGTGATCCTCGAAGCGATCACGCGGGCCGGATTCACGCCCGGCCGCGACATCGTCCTCGCGCTCGATCCAGCCGCGAGTGAATTTTACGAAAACGGCGGCTACGTCCTCGGAAAGTCGAGCGGCCGTCATTGTGGCTCCGAAGAGCTCGTCGCGCTCTATGAAGATTGGGTGCGGCAATTTCCGATCGTGTCGATCGAAGACGGTCTCGCCGAAGACGATTGGGCCGGTTGGAAGAATCTCACGACGCGTCTCGGTGATCGGATTCAGATCGTGGGTGACGACATCTTCGTGACGCAATCGGCGATTCTTCGAAAAGGAATTTCTGCGGGCGTCGCCAACGCCATTTTGATCAAGCTCAATCAGGTCGGAACATTGACTGAGACTCTCGAAACCATGAAGGTCGCGCGCGGCGCCGGTTACGGTTGCGTCGTCAGCCATCGCTCCGGCGAAACGACCGACGACTTCATCGCCGACTTCACGGTCGCGACCGGCGCAAGACAAATCAAAACGGGCGCGCCTTGTCGAGGCGAACGGCTCGCGAAATACAATCAGCTTCTTCGTATCGAGGAGGAGCTCGGTTCTAGTGCTCGCTACGTCGGGCGCGAGGCGTTCGACCATTTCACGAAAGTGGCGAACCAATGAGCTCCCAATCATCACTTCGTCAAAATCACAAAATCGAATTGGTAATTCGTGCTGCTAGCGATTTAGGTCGCGAGCGCTCCAACAACGAGGACGCCTTCGCGGTCGCCGACGCGCTCACCGGAATCAACGAGCAGGATGTCGAAGGCAACTTCGAGATTTCGGAGCGTCCGATGTTGCTCGCGGTGACCGACGGTATGGGCGGCGAGAACGCGGGCGAGGTGGCCAGCGGATTGACACTCGCTTCGTTGCGCCGCGCGATCGCAAAAGAGCTTCCGCGCGGTGAGACGGCGGACGTGCTTCGCGCGGCGATCGAATACGCGAACGCGGTCGTCACGGGCGCGGCACGAACACCAGGTCGTGAGGGGATGGGCGCAACCCTGGTCACAGCGATCGTTCAAGGTGCAGAGGCGACCATTGGGTGCGTGGGCGATTCGCGCATCTACATTCTGCGCAACGGTCATCTTTCGCAGCTAACGAAGGACCAGAGCTTTATCCAATATCTGATCGACTCAAAGGCGATCAAATCTGACGAAATAGCGAGTTTTCCGCACAAAAACATCATTTTACAGGCTGTGGGACGCGCGGAAAATCTCAACGTTCCGATCGCTCGCATCGCGCTCCGACGCGGAGACGTGCTCCTTCTTTGCACGGATGGTCTCACCGGCGAAGTCGCTGACGACAAGATCCGCGACATCCTCGCGACAAATCGGATCGACGCCGCCTGCAAGAAGTTGATCGAAGCAGCAAACGCGAATGGCGGTCACGACAACATCACGGTGATCGTTGCATCAATCGACGGCGACGGCGTTCCCGCTGCAGCTGCTGACGAGATCTGTCCGCAACTCGTGAGCGTCCCTTCCAAAAAAGGCTAATGCGGATGTTGCGCAATCTCGATCTCAGTGTTTTGTACGCCCTCTACGGAGGCGATCATCCAGGAGCCCTTCGGTACCTCATGATCGCGCTCACGTTGCTCGGCAGCGGCTGGACCCTGCTTGTCCTCGTGCCCTTTTTAGTTGCGCGATCGACGCGGCGACCGTGTACCGAGATGTTGGCCGCGGTTCTCGGCGCGTCACTCATCGCCTTCGCGCTCAAGCTTGCCGTGCATCGTCTACGCCCGAGCGCCGCTCTCGGCTTGCGTCCTCTTTGGGGAAATCCCGGCGGCTTTTCATTTCCAAGTGGACACGCCACCGGGAGCTTCGCCGTTGCGGCGTTCATCGCCACCATCGTGGTGCTTCGATATCTCGATCGACCGCCGGCAGTCGCCTTCAGTGCTCTTGTTGCTCTGCTCGCGATTGGTGTTGGGATCTCGCGTGTTTATCTCGGGGCGCACTATCCATCCGATGTCTTAGCCGCGGCCGTAATCGGAGCCTCCGTCGGTACCTTCGTCGGTGTGCTCGAAAAGAAACGCTTCTTGGGCGCGTCGTGAGACGATTACTCGGGCGTGCGGAGGTTCTCGACACGCTCACGTCGCTTCTCGACGGCGGTCATACGGTCCTCATCTACGGTCCGGTCGGAATCGGCAAGAGCTCGCTCATTCGCGCGCTCCAGCAAGATGCAAAGTCGCGCGGTATTCCGTGCGGCGTCTCGCCGAAGACCGAAGCGCTGAGCGATCTCACGATGACCCTCGCCAGGGCCTATTCACGCGTCGACGCCACGTCGGGGCCGATGCGACACATTCGCGCGCGATTGAGAAATGCCGTCGAACAAAAGCCGTGCATTCTTTTCCTCGACGACGTGCGCGAGACCGGCACCGCGTTCAAGGGCGCGCTCAAATCGCTCCGCGGAACCGGCGCTGGTGTGTTGCTCGCCGCCGACGTCGAGAAGGCGCGCGACCATGCAAGCCTGCGAAGACTTCACCTGGCGTACCACGAGATGGAGCTCGCGCCACTTCACGGCACGACGATGCGAGCGCTATTGAAATCGGCATGCGCTGCAGCAGATCTTCCTTTTCCGCTTCTCGACGAAGATCTGAGGTCGCTCGTGGTTGCGAGTGATGGTCTGCCGGGTCGCTCGATGTGGTTCGTCGAAGCGCTGAAGAATTCCG
>JBDTFL010000045.1:0-2839 GCA_039937955.1 Polyangiaceae bacterium
CTCATGCTTGGGCTCGTCGTTTCGACGACCGGCTTCATTCTCTTCGGATCGCTGAAAGGCGTTGTTTTCCCGAGCGAAACGATTCTCGTGCCCGTAGGCGCGGGGATCTTCACGATCGCGATCGCCATCGACACCATCGGTCATCGCACGATCTATCGTCTCCAAATTGCGCGGGCCGAGGGGCTCGTGCACCACATCACGATCGCGTGCGGCGTGGGCAGCTGCGTTCTTCTTTGCGCTGCGTATTCGCATCCAGGTGCGTTTTGGATTCCGGCGATGGTGCTGACCGTATTGTCCTTCGTGTACAGTTTGATCGATGAGGCTTTTCACTGGCAACGCTACGTTGCGGAGCGCTCCGACCGCGTCGAGATGTGGTCGCACCTCTTCATCTTCGTGGGTCACCTCACGATGATGGTGGCCTGGTGGCGATGGTTCTTCGTTGGATATCCAGGCGTTCGCGAGACGCTCGCGTTCGTCGGCGTGTGACTGCGCGCGTGATCTTCCAGCTCAGGCAAATTCGTCGATGAGCGACGAGGTTCGTCACCGCATCTCCGCCGTTGCAAAACGGACGGGCGTATCGGAGCACGTGCTCCGTGTTTGGGAGCGACGCTACGGAAAGTTCGCGTCGCACCGTTCGCCATCCGGATATCGCTTGTACAGCGAGGACGACATCGCGCGCATTCGCGCCGTCAAAACGCTCATCGACAACGGGCATTCGATCGGCGACGTCGCGAAGCTCTCGAGTCAAGAGCTGTCGAAGCTCAATCTGCGGTCGACAGGAGAAGTCGCGACGACGCTCGTCGCGGGCTCGGCAGCGGGCGACATTCGACGCATGATGCTCGAGTCCATCGAAGGCTTCGACATGGATCGTGCGCGCCGCGTTTGCGCGATGGCCGCGGTCACGTTCTCGCCGTTTCAATTGGTGTCCGACGTCTATGCGCCGCTGCTCGACACGATCGGATCACGTTGGCAATCCAAGTCGCTCTCGATTTCGCAGGAGCATGCAGCGAGCGCAGTGATTCGCGAGCAGCTCGGAGAGTTGCTCCGCGTGTCGCGTCCAGTCGACAACGTCGGCGTCATCGTCGCGACCACGCCGGAGGGCGAGCTCCACGAGCTCGGCGTTTTACTCGCGTCGATCGTCGCAGCATATGCGGGCGCACGAATCATTTATTTGGGCCCGAACACGCCAGCATCCGAGATCGCAACGACCGTGAAATTCTCGGGTGCGCGCGCGGCGCTGCTTTCGATGGCGTGTGCAACTCCAAAAATGGTCGACAAGCGTTTGGTTGAAATTCGCGCGGCCCTTCCGCGTCACGTCGAGGTTTGGGTCGGCGGTCAGGCAGTGCAGCGAACGCCGCCGCGCGGAGTCACGTGGCTCAAGACCTGGGACGAAATCCGCACGCGCGTCGCTTCACGTTAGTCACGCCTCGAGAAGTGCCGCCATGGCCTCGACATCGATCGTCCCTCCGCCGTCGGCGTCGGCGATGACGTCCTCGTAGAGCTTTCGTTTTTTCGCGTGGAGCGTGAGCACTTTTTCTTCGATGGTGCCTTCGGTCACGAGACGAACGACCGTGACCGCGCGCGATTGCCCGATGCGATGCGCGCGATCGGCTGCCTGATCCTCGACGGCGGGGTTCCACCAGGGGTCGAGCAAGATCACGAAGTCGGCCGCGGTGAGATTCATTCCGACTCCGCCGGCTTTGAGGCTCAAAAGAAATACGTCACCGGTGCCGCCTTGAAATGCGTCGACCTCGATGCTGCGTGCTTCGGCCGACATGGTGCCGTCGAGCCGTCGGCACGTGATGCCCTTCTCCTCCAGCGCCGCACGCGCGAGATCGAGCACCTCGAGGAATTGGCTGAAAATAAGGGCCCTTCGGCCTTCGTCACGGAGCTCGAGCACCAGCTCCACCAGTGTGTCGATCTTCGACCCGGGTGGTGCATCGTCACCACCGACTAGGCGCGGATCGATCGCCGATCGACGAAGACGCGTGATCTCGGCGAGCAGCTGCATGCGCGCGCCACCGGCGGTGGAACGGTCTGCGATGCGTGCGGCGGTCATCTGGTCGATCGCCCGCCGGCGCACGGCTTCGTAGAATGCGCGATGCTCGGCAGTTGGTACCACCACGCGAACGATCTCCGTTTTCGGCGGCAGCTCGGAGAGGACTTGCGCCTTCGAACGACGCAGCACGAAGGGGCGCACCAGCTTACGAAGCTGCGCTGCCGATTGACGATCTCCCTCCGACATCGGCCCGCCAAACACGCGCTCGAATGCGTTGCGATTGCCCAGCATCCCCGGCACCAGCAGATCGAGCACTGCATGGAGCTCGCCGACGCGATTTTCCACCGGCGTTCCAGTCAGTGCGATCGATGCGTTCGACAAGAGCGCGTGCGCCGCCGCCCAGCGTTTCGTGCTCGCGTTTTTCAGCGCGTGGGCTTCATCGTAGACGATCGTTCCCCACGTGCGACTCGCGACCAGCTCTTCTTCGGCGACCAGCAAGGCATACGACATGACGACGACGTCACCCGCGCGTGCGCCGTCGATGGTGGCTTTGCGATCCTCGTCACCGAAGCGACGAATGTTGAGCGACGGCGCAAATCGCGCGGCCTCCGCTTCCCAGTTGCGACACACGCTCGTAGGTGCGACGACGAGGGCAGGCCCTTCGTCTTTGCGGTGCAAGAGCAGCGCGAGCGCCTGCACGGTTTTGCCGAGCCCCATGTCGTCGGCCAAACAAGCGCCGAGCCCGACCGCGGTGCGGCGCGCGAGAAATTCGAAGCCCTCGCGTTGGTAGTCGCGCAGGTCAGCTTTGAGATCGGCTGGCACTGCGATCGTTCGTTCGCC
>JBDTFL010000046.1:0-10583 GCA_039937955.1 Polyangiaceae bacterium
GTTTTTTCGAGCTTCAAGACGTTGGACCCACCAGCGCCGTCGAGCGGCTTGATCACACCGACACCACCCACTGAATCGACGAACGCCATGATGCGATCCTCTTGCGACGTGACGATCGTCTTCGGCATGTGCTTCGCAAAATGCAGCGTGTAGAGCTTCTCGTTCGCGTCGCGTAAGCCACGCGGATCATTCACGATGATCGTTTTGTCGCGCACGAGCTCCAGCACGAGCGTTGCGTACAAATACGCAGAATCGAAGGGCGGATCTTTGCGGATGAAGATCGCGTCGACCTGATCGAGGTGGATCTCCTCTTTTTCGCCGTGCGCGAAATAGGGCGCAAGGTCAGTAACTTTCACCGTGCGCGCGCGAGCGACTACTCTCCCATCTTCGACGCGCAAATCGGGGAGCAGGCAGTGGTAACACTCGTGGCCTTTACTCTGAGCCGCGCGCTGGAACGCGAAAGACGTATCCTTGTCCGGCAACACTCCCGTCATCGGATCCATCACGAATACGAAACGCATGAACGACCTCTCGATCCGCACGAGCTTAACACCTGCGCTGGCCGTCACGATCGCCGGTTTGCTGCTCACCTCGATTCCGGCGATGGGCGCATACACGCCGAGCGCAGAGGGTGACCATGTTGCCGTCGCCACGGACAATCCAGAGGCGACGCGGGTAGCGCTCCAAATCTTGCAGAGCGGCGGAAATGCGGCCGACGCAACGATTGGCGCTGCGCTCACGCTCGGCGTCGTCGGACCTGCGGCAAGCGGTTTGGGTGGCGGCGGATTTGCCCTTGTTTACTCGCACAAAGACAAGAAAGTCACCGCCGTCGACTTCCGCGAAATCGCACCCGGAAAAATCGACATCGAAAAATTGATCGGCCAACACGGCATGGGCGCGCACGACAACGCATCACGCGGCGTGGCCATCGGCGTTCCCGGCGAGCCAGCAGGGCTCGAATGGCTGAGCGCGCACTACGGAAAGCGTCCGCTGTCAGCGAACGCGGCACCGGCAGCGGACGTAGCCACGCGTGGATTTTTGATCGGCAAACACTTGGCCGAGGGGCTCGTGCGTTTCAAAGATTACGTCGCCGTCTCACCGGAGCTCGGCTCGGCGTTTCTTCCTGGTGGCACTCCGCTCGGAACACGCTCGCTCATGAAGCGGCCCGAGCTCGCACGAACGATTCGCCGTTTCGGATCAGAAGGCTCACGTCCGTTTTACACCGGCGACATCGCGCAAAAAGAATCCGACGCCGCGAAGGCTGCTGGTGGCCAGCTCACGATGGATGATTTCGGGCGCTATACCGTTCGCGAGCGCGCGCCGCTCACACGCGTGGTCGACGGTCGCACGATCGCAACGATGCCCGCACCTTCGGCAGGCGGTTTGATGCTTCTCGAGACGCTGCAAATGTACGGCGCGTCTTCGTCTTCGCCGCTTGCGCCGATGGGCTTCGGGTCGAGCGCCTACCTTCATACAATCGCTGAAGCGATGCGCGGTGCGATCGCGGATCGCGTGCGAATTTCAGCGGATCCTGACGCAGACCCCACCGTGGCCGCGGCGTACGAGCAAGCGCTAGCGATGGAACAGCTTGCCGCGCGTCGTCAGAAAATCGATCCGAACAAGACGAAGCTCGCCGCCGAGTTCAAGACACGCGAGCAAGGTACGAGTCACATCGTCGTCGCCGACTCCGAAGGCAATGTGGTGTCGCTCACGACGACGGTGAACGGTCCGTTCGGGGCACGCGTCGTGGCAGGCGACACCGGAATTTTGCTCAACGATCAGCTCCGCGATTTTTCGGTGCCTTCCGACGTCACGGGTTACGGCGTCGTGGGTCTCGGACCGAATCGTCCACGTCCGCTTGCGCGCCCGGTGTCCAGCATGACGCCTACAATCGTGCTCGAGAAGGGCGAGCCCATCATGACGATTGGTGGCTCCGGCGGAATGCGCATCTCCGAAAACGTCACGCAGGCGACGTTGTGTCGTTTGGTTTTTCATCTCGACGCAAGCACGTGCGTGAGCTCGCCACGCATCTCGGTCGACGGCTCTCCCGACCTGCTGGTCGATCCGGAATTTTCCGAGGACGTACGCGCCGGATTGAAGGCGCGCGGCGAAAACGTAAAGGACGAAAAATTTCTCGGCACCGGCGTCCACATGATCGCGTGGGATCGCAACGCGAGCGGCGTGCATCTCTCCGCCGCCGCCGACCCGCGCAAATTAGGATTGGCCGCCGCGCAGTAAGCGATCACTGAAACAGCTTATTTCAAAGCTGATTTGCTGGACGCCTGCGCGTTGCTCGGCTTTTTTTACTCTGCCGCTGTAGCCGCGAGATCGGCGTTCTTGTCGCTGTCGAGATCGCTCGCGACGACGTAGCCGACGTTGGTGCCTTGGGCGCTCATGCCTTGTGATGTGGCCAGCGTGTAGCCGTCTTGCTGCCCGGTGCGAACTTCCGCCGTGCCGACCGCGCGTGCTTGCAAGCTGTCGTCGTTCACGTGAATGCGACGCGGATCGTAGACGAGAATGCTGACTCGGCGCATCGCCACGCCGGTTCCGATTTCGTATTGAAGAACGGCCGCGCGCTCTTGGCGAACCGGAATCATGCGGCCACCGACGAGATGTGCACCCGAGCGCTTTTCGAAGCTCACCGGACGAACCGGAACGCCGACGTACTGCTCGAACGCGCGAACGTCTTTCGGGTCCGTGCTCTCGGGCGGAAGCGGATGTGAATGCTCCGCGATCAAATCATCGAGATCGAAATTCGCCCCTGCGCCCACTGCGGCGCTCGAGGTCGAGCGACCAATCGGGCCACGCGCAGCTGCACCCCAAACCATCGCCAATGCAGCTGCGCTTGCGAGCGGAACCGCCGTTCGCCACGACCAGCTCTTTTCCGCACGCGGCTCGCGTGCAGCTGCGCGTGCGACGTCGATCTTCGTCTGTCGGTCCGCTTCGTGTTTTTCGGCTGCCACCATCGCGCCGGCAATTCGCGCACGAAGAGCATCCGATGCCGGCGAAGCTGCCGCACCGACATTCTTCTTCAGCGAGCTACGGATCGCGCGATCGAGCTGCATACGCTCATCGCATGTTCCGCAGCGCGAAACGTGATCGTCTACCTCGAGCACACTCGAGGGCTCGAGCTCACCGTCGGCGTAAGCGCCGAGCAGGTGCGTGTATTTTCGACACGCGTTTTCCATTATGCCGCCCCTCGTTTGCGTGCGCGAAACGCCGCAAGATCCGCAGGCGCATTGTTTGACGAGTGGGGCTCGCCAACCAAGTCCTCGCCTTTGACGATGCCCATCGCAACTGCGTGCGAATAGAGTGTCTTCTGCAAAAGCTTTCGTCCTCGGTGCAAGCGGCTCATCACGGTTCCGATCGGGCAACCCATGATGTCGGCGATTTCTTCGTAGGAAAATTCTTCGACGTCACAAAGAATTACCGCGAGGCGAAATTCTGCGGGGAGCTCGTCGAGCGCGCGGCGCACTTCGCCTTCGACGATCGGCATCAGCGCAATCTGCTCGGGATCACGAAGCTGACGCATCGTCGATGCGCTCACCCAACCGTCGGCGAGCGGATCGGCATCCGGTCCGTCGAAGATCGCGCGCTCCAAACCACCGCGGCGATATTTGTTGATGAACGTGTTGGTGAGGATGCGAAACATCCACGCCTTGAGATTCGTGCCGGCTTGGAATTGATCCTTCGCGCGAATCGCTTTGACCATGCTGTCTTGCACGAGGTCTTCGGCTTCGGTGGGGTTGCGCGTGAGTCGACACGCGACTGCGTACATCGCATCGAGGTGGCCAAGCGCCTCCGCAACGAACGTGTCGCCCTCGTCGGACGACCCGTTTTTGTTCTTCTCGCCTGGTGCAGCCGCGCGAAACATCGCCATGTGCGTTGCCTTTCAATCTAGCCAACCCAGGCCGAACGCGCCGTATTCCGAAAAAAGATCGGAAAAACTCCGGAAAATTCAGGACATTTCGTCAAAAATACTGCTCAAAAATGCAGTCTTTTTGGTCTGCCGCTGACAGCCTGACAAAAGCAGCTCGGAAACAGCGCCTACTTCGAAGCTTTGAGCTTTTTCTCCAGCTCTTCGATGCGATTCGATAGCCGCTTCACCTCGCCCTGCAGTTGCTGAAGCGGCGTGAGGAGCATCGTCTTCAGGCGCTCGTCCATTTTGTGCTGCCAGTCTTCGAGCGTGCCCTTCGCCGACTCGACCAAATTCGGGCGCGCGGCCTCTTCGCCTTTGTCGTTTTTTTCTTCACCCGGTTTTGCTTGAGTCGTTCCGGGGATCAGTCGACCGATCGGCGTCTCGCGCAGGTCCGACAAAACTTTTTCAGTGCGCGCATGCAAAAGCTCTTTCAGCGTCTGCAGAGGCACGCTGCGGCTGTGCGCTTTTTGTTCTTCATAAATAATCTGCGCGAGCGTGACCTCAGTGAGGTCTTGCTTGCTGTTGTTGTCGATGATCTGAACCTCTTCGCCGCTCCGCACCATCTCGGCGATTTGCAGGAGCGTGACGTAGCGGATGTCTTTCGTGTCGTAGAGCTTGCGGTTCGAATAGCGCTTTACGATGCGCCGCGGCTTATCGTCCGCGTTGGGCGCGGCGGGCTCGCCTTCGCCGCCGGACGATTGAGGCTTCGGATCCATAACTTCGATCGTAGCCTCGTTTACGCGCTGTGGCGTAACAAAACAGAGACCGCCTCTGTTCACTAAAATGCCTGGAAATTCCGCAAAAACAGACCGAGTGGACGATCCGGCGCCTGCGCTTCGAGCAGGAGGTGTCTCCGCGCGTTATGATGAAAATGGGGCGCTCGCGCTGGACGATGTTTCGTTCGATTTGAAGCGCGGCGAGCTGGTCGCGGTGCTCGGACCGAACGGTGCGGGCAAGACGACGCTCGTTCGTTTGCTGTCGGGAATTCAAAAAACGACTTCGGGCAACGTGACGATTTTCGGCGTGCCGATCGATTCGCTCGAGCGCGCAGCGGTCGCGAAAAAAATTGCGGTGGTTCGTCAGACCGAGCCAATCGCTTTTGGTTTTTCGGTGCGCGAGATCGTGATGATGGGACGCGCGCCGCATCAAACCGGATGGCTACGCGCTACGCGAGAGGACGAACAAATCGTGAACGCGGCGATGAAGCGGATGGATGTTTTGGATCTCGCCGATCGCCAAGCCCGTGAGCTCAGCGGAGGCGAAGCGCGTCGCGTTGCGATTGCGCGTGCGTTCGCGCAAGCCCCGGAAATACTGCTGCTCGATGAGCCCGGCGCATTTCTCGACGTACGTCATCAGCTCGCGCTTTATGATCGACTCGCCAGCGAGGTGAAAGAGAACAGCCTGGCCTGCTTGGTGGTCATGCACGACTTGAACATGGCGACGCAGTACGCAGATCGCATCGTGCTTCTGCAAAATGGAAAATTGATCGCGTGCGGCTCACCCGCGAACGTGATGACCGAAGCACGCGTGCACGAGGTGTTCGGTGCGCGGCTCTTGACCGGCGTGGATTCGAAATCCAACGCGCCGTATTTTCTTCCGGTGCGCGAATCCGCTGCAAAATAGGACGTTTTGACAACTACGCAGTCATGCACGCGTGAAGTGACCGCTTCGCCCGATGGAGCAGCACCGCGACGTGACCACTCGAAATCCCGAGCGTGTTCGCTACGTCTTCCCCCGGAATTTCTTCGAGCAAGCGCAAGGTGACGACCGCTTTTTGCACGGCGCACAGCTCCTGAACGCATGCGCGGAGCCTTACGTGATCTTCGGCGCGCGCGATCAAATCGTCCGCGATGACAACCTTCGGATCAATGCGCTCGTCGTCGACGATTTCCAAATGCGGTCGTGCGTTCGCGTGCAGACGCCGATGATTGCGTGCGGCGTTGCGTACGATGCCCGAAAGTAGCGGGCCCCATTCGTCGGAGCTCTTCGGCAGGTCCTCGCGCTTCGCCAAATCCATGAACGTGCAGAGCGCCTCCTGCACGCAATCCACTGCGTCTTCCGCATTCAGGCCTTCCGCGCGCGCAATCGCCGCCAAACGTCCGCGATCTTTTCGCGCCAGAAAACCGAGGCGGTCGAGCGTTTCATCCATGGCTTGCAGAAAGATAGGTCTCGAATGAGCCGCTGATTACAGAGTTTTTCCTTTTTTCCGCGTGGGACGGGTTCGGTCGCATTTTGTCATGTGCCCTGTAATGCGCACGCGTTTCGCAACCTGGAGGCGGGAGAGGTGATGCGATGAGCAAAGCGCTGACTGTGCTGAATGAGGCTAATTTCTCGAGTGAAGTGCTTGCGTCGACGGTGCCGGTCGTCGTCGAGTTCGGCGCAACATGGTGCGGGCCCTGCAAAGCGCTCGAGCCAATCTTGGAGAGGCTCGCCGCGAAATGGGACGTGACGCGAAAGGTCGGAACCATCAACGCGGACAACGAGCCGGCGCTCGCGAATCGTTACGCGGTTCGAGGAACACCGACGCTGCTCGTATTCGCAAACGGAAGAGAGGTCGCGCGTCATGTCGGTCTCACGACCGAAGCGAAGATCGAAGCGATCGTCGACCGCGCCGCAGCGAGCTAGGCAGCCGAGCTACGCGCAGGCGTCTAGAAGCAGCTGCGCGCAGGCATCCAGGTCACAGGACTTTTTCGACGAGATCCTGAATTTCGGACGAGGGCGTCATGCCGATGCGAACCGCGCGCACGATGCCCTGACGATCCAAAACGATCATCGTGGGCAAGCTCTCGACGTTGAAGAAGCTCGAAACGCGCTCGGAGTCGAAAGCGAGCGGATACGAAACACGTCGGCTCTTGACCCATTCTTTCGGAAGCTCGGGTGAATCGTCCTGGCTCACACCGACGACGACCAGGCCACGATCGGCGTATTTTTTAGCCACTTGATCGAGGATGGGCGCTTCGGCGTTGCAGGGTCCACACCACGTCGCCCAAAAATCCAAAATGACGGCTTTGCCTTTGAGGCCCGAGATCGACACCGAGGATGCAACGGTTCCATCCGCTGCTTTCGGCGCGTGCTCGGCGTTCGCGACGAGCGGCACCGAAAATTCGGGCGACGCTTTTCCGACCATCGCCGGTTCTTGTGCTTTGAACAAACGCGGCAACAGAGCGAAGCCGAGGAGCAACCCGACGACGAGCAAACACACCGCGAGCGGATACAGCACGCCGTCGGCGGCCTCGTGGCTAGGTTCGTTGTGCGACACCCTCATCCCGTTTTCGATAGCACGCCTTGGCTCTTCGGGGCATCCGGCACGAGGCTCGTGTGCGTGCGCGGCAGATGCATGACGAAGCGCGCGCCGCCGAGATCGGTGCTTTTGCCCACGTCGATCGTGCCCCCGTGCTCGACGACTATTTTTTTGACGATGGCGAGGCCGAGCCCTGTGCCTTCGGTTTTTGTCGTGAAATATGGGTCGAAAACGCGGTCGAGCGCTTCGTTCGGAACACCGGGGCCGTCGTCTTCGACGATGATGGCGGCGCCGTCGCCTTCTTTTTTTGCGCTCACGCGAACGTGGCCTCTCAGCTCGCGAGGCACGCTCTTTTGACGATCGTTCAGTCCTTGTGCGGAGTCCGTGAGAAGGCGCGCGTTGCGGATCGCTTGAACCGAGTTGCGTACCAAATTCACGATCACGCGCCGGAGCATTTGCTTGTCGATTTGCGCGATCAGCTCGTCGTCCGGAAGTTGCCACGAGACGTCGACGTTCGCGGCGTCGCTTGCGTCGTCGCCCTCGGCTTCGTCTTCCAAGTGCGCGAGCTGCTGCGAGCACTCTTGCAGAAATTCTCGGAGGCTCTCTTCTCTGAGCTCGGCACGCGGCAGTCGCGCGAAATTCGAAAAGCTCGTCACGAGACGTCGCAACGTGCCGACCTCTTCCTCGACGATTTCGAGCGTTGTGTCGAGCAGCGATCGAAAGCGCGGGTCGTCTCCTGCATATTTTTTGTGACACTCTTGAACGGCGAGCTGGATGGGCGTCAGCGGATTTTTGATTTCGTGCGCGAGTCTTTGCGCCATCTCTTGCCACGCGCCCATTCGTTGCAAAAACTCGATACGCGTGCGTGATTGCGCCATTTCACCGAGCATGCGGTTGAACGTGCGGGCGAGATCCGTGAGCTCGTCGGATCCGGTGACGGGCACGCGCACGGTGAGATCGCCTTGCGCGACTTTTTCGATGGCGCCGGCCAGACGATTGATTCGCCGCGTGACGCCGCGCGCGAGCGTGGTGCCGAGCAGCAACGTGAGCAACATCGTGATGCCGAGCAGCGCCGCGAACGCGTAGAGGTAACCGCGATACAGCTCAGAACGTGACGCTTCGAGCTGGTGATATTTCGTGACGACGCTGCCACTCGTCTCGAGCTCGTCAAGTCGTTTGCGATCGATCGCGAAGGTTGCGACCGCCATCGGCGAATCCGGATCGTCGGCGAGCGGACGCGTGACCTCGAGACTGCGCTCGGTCGCGTCGTTGACCGGTCGTCCGCGATCGCGGCGAGCGAGAACGTTGCCGTCGGCGTCGACGATGCGAAGGTCGACCAGCTCCGGAAACCGCGGAAATAAAGCGTCAATCTGCGCTTCGACCAATTCCGAGTTGTGCTTTTTTGCAGCCTCACGAAGCACTTCGTCTTCGGCGATGGCGTCGGTTTGGTGACGCATGTCGTCTTTGATCGCCTTGACGTAATCCTTGTAAACGTCGACGCCGCGATCGAGCTGCTCACCGACCTCCGGATTGAACCAGATCGCCGACGCCTGCGAAAAAAGTGAGTTTGCCAGCAGCAAAGCCACGGCAAGCGGCAACGTCGCCGTCACGAATACGACGAACGCGAGACGGCTTTCGGTTTTGCCTACGAATGCCATTTGCCGATCAACTTCCCCACCACAACATTTCGTGGAGGACGTCCTTTTTGTCGACGCGACATGCGATCACGATTTTGTCGCCGTTGGTTTTGACGATGGGCTCGGGAAACGCGTCGCACGGAACGAACGCGCTCTTTTCGAAACCGGAGCTGCCGAGCCAAAAAAGATGAACGCCCGCAGCTGCGGCGCCGGCCATGAGCAGCATACGACCGCCGCCAACGACGAAAAACTCGAGCCACCGGAAGTCGAGATCGTCAAACCGCTCGGGGCTGGGAAAATCGGTGCCGACGTCACGAATCTCCGGCAAATGCGCCTTAATGTATTTGTATAGTACATCGTATCGCGGCTTGGTGATTCGTGGGAGAAGTCGTTTGACGTCGGCGTTGCTCGTCAAAAAAATGGGGAGCGCGTCGCCGTCGAACGTGGGCGCTTCCACGTGCGTGCGATAGCGGTCGGCGATGGTTCCGCCGCGCGCATTGTCGAATGCGTCGTCGGCGAGAGACTTGAGCCACCAATGAAAAATGGCGAGGCGTGCGGTGCCGGCGTGACTTTCCAAAACGACGACGCTCTCCCAAAGTGGGCGGCGCACGCTCCATTCGGCGATGCGTCCGCGACGCGCGCATTCACCGACGTACGCGGCGCCGTGCACGACGACGTTGAAGAGCTCGTTCTCGGGCGAGCCGATCGCGCCCGCGTTGCGCCAACGGTCGCGGAGCTCGCGCGTGATCTTCGCGCTCATGCGATGCACACTCGCGTCCGAAAAATCCAGGTCGAGATCGGCACCGAAAAGCTCGGGGCCGCGCGCTGCAAAAATCTTCGCGGCGTCTTCGATGTGATCGTAAATCGCCTTGTTTTTAGCAGGATTGGCATCCGTTGCGCGAGCTGCTGCCAAGTCCGCGAACGCATCCGGCGGATACAGCGGCAAAAAATACTTCATGAAAATTTCTTGTGCGTCGAACGCGCTCACCAGCATGACTATACTCGCCGGTAATGCTGACGAGCGACGTTTGCTTCGAGGGCTGGACGACCGAAGATTGGTCGCGGCTCGTTCGATTGTGGAAGCCACGCGCCGTGGCCGTCGAAGACGAGACCACCCGGCCGCGCGGTGGCGTCATCGTCATCCACGACAAAAAACAAATTCGCAAAATCCTGAGCACTAAAACCGGACGCGTGCTGCCGCCGCCACTCGGAGAAACGTTGCCGTCGCTCGAAGCGATCGCCACAGAAAACAAGGCGAGCTGGGGTCTGAGCGCAGAGTTCGGCGCGCTCGACGAGGTCATGGAACGCTTCGGCGCACGCCTCCGAAAAGCCGACGACCTCACGGCGCAAATCGTCGAGCTCGTGTCGATCATCCGCGACATGATCGACGAAGGCGCGATCGAAAGCTGGCCACGACGTTTGCGCGGGGTACCGCTTCCTACCGCCAGCATGATCGACAAAACACTCGACGCGATTTGCGAGGACGGTCGCGCGATCTGTCTCGGCCTCTTCGACGACGGCGCATTGTGGACGTCGCTCGTGCTCCGCAGACGCGGTCGCGGCTTCGACTTGATCGCCGGGCCCGACGAATTGCGATCTGCAATGGGCCTCATCTCTGGGGATTTTCGGCGCGATTATCGTCATCTCGAGCGCGCCGTCGAAGATCGTTACGCCGCACTCTCGTTCGGTGTTTACGCCGAGGTGGAAACATTTCGTGCATTGCAAATCGACGCGCGCCCCGGCGCGTGGGGTCGTGCCGTTGCGGTTCGTGATGTCGTTGTCTCTC
>JBDTFL010000047.1:0-6870 GCA_039937955.1 Polyangiaceae bacterium
GCACAACGCCACCGGCCAACACGACATCGACGAACAGTTTTCCGTTTGCCGCTTCTGCCTTTGCATCGAAGCCCGCGCGCGTGGTGGTCGGCGGAATGCTGTTGAGCGGCATGTCCATCAGCGTGGTGACGCCACCTGCAGCTGCGGCGCGCGTCGCGGTTTCGAAGCCCTCCCATTCCGTGCGGCCGGGCTCGTTGATGTGCACATGCGTGTCGACGATTCCGGGCATCATGACCAAGTCGCCAAAGTCTTCGACTGCGGCGCCCTCCGGAATATCCGTGTATTCTGCAACACGCGCGATCTGCCCATTTCTCACGTGGATCGACGCGCTGCTCGTTCCGCTCGGCAGCAGCACACGGCGCCCGCGAAAAATCCGTACGGTCATGACCAAACCGATCCTACTCGAGTAGATGCCTACTCGTCGTCGCGATCACGACGGTCAATCGGCGGATTACGCAACGACTGACGCGGCATGATGTCGGAATGATGCGGCACGAGCTCGCGGCAAAAACGATTCACGAGCGAGCGATCGAGCGCCGACAAATCCAAGAACGAAAGACCGAGCCCGCCCGTCACGCCTTCACTCGCGGTGCGCACGCGACGAACTTCTGCTTCGCAAATGACGAGGCCTTCCGGAAGCCGGAATTTCAGGGTGACGCGTGCGCTCACCGAAACACGGGCGAACGTGGACACGAAGATTCCGCTTCGCGAAATGTCGCTCGCCACGCCGATGTACTCACGACCCGCAGCGCCGGTGGCCGCGTAGATCGTCACGTCCTCTTCGAGCGAGGTGCGCTCATGCGAACGGCGGTCCTCGCCGCGCTCCGAAAGGGGCGCGAGCTTCAAGGCTCGAGGCGAAGGACGTTCGTTCACGACTCGTGTCGTGTCACCGCTCAGCCGTGTTTGCAAGCCAAAACAAGCCAATTTTACGGATGACGAGAGAAATGCGAGCTGCGTTTTTTGACGCGCTTGGTCGTGTCAGTCGAGCTCTTGAAACAGCGTCTTCAGCTCCGGCTTGTTCCGCAGCGGGTCGGCGAAGCTGCTCGACATCTCGGCGATCTGTTTCTCGAGGGTCGCCAGCTCCTTCGCGCCGTCGCCGATCGTCTTGGTGAGCGCGTCTTCTTTCTTTTCGACTTTGCGTTCTTGAAGCTGGAGGCCGCTGCGGAGCTCGGCGATTTGAAACTCCAAGTCCTGCACCCCTTGTGTGGCTTTTGCGACCGCCGCGCGTGCGTCGGTTTCCGCTTTACGCAAGACGAGCCATGCGTCGACCGCGTCTGCCGCGGCGCGATAGGCCTTCGACAAATCGGCGTACGGCTCCATGAACGCGCTGCGACCTTCCCAGCTTCGAATCTCTTTATGCGAGAGCTGATATTTCGCGCGTGCTTGCTCGGTTTTTTCTTTCAGCGGAGCGAGCGCTTCTTCAGCGCGCCGTTCGGCTTGTTTGGCCTTCGACGTGTCGACTCCGAGCGCGTCTACGGCAAAGCCAATTCGCTGCCGATTCTCGCGACCCTTTTCCGCGATCGCTTCGAGCTCACGTTGCGCCTCGAGGTTCGCCTCGTTGAGCGCGACGATGCGTTTGGCGCTCGCCGTGATCTGATCCACGAGGGATTTTGCCTGATCCGGTGGTGTCGCACCGAAAGCGCGCGCCAGTATTTTTGCGTACACCTCGGAGCTGCGTGTCCAGCGCGAAGGCTCCAGCTCACGGAGCGTGCTCTGTGGACGCGAGCTCGTCGCGGCGTCGCTCGTGGGCTCTGGCGGAATCTCGATGTGCGCTTTTTTTGCGAGCGCAACGAGCTCTTGATTCACGCGATGGGAGTCGACGGGTCGGGCTTTCGGATCCTTCGCGAGCAACTTCAAAATCAAATCGTCGAGATCCTGCGGCACCTTCGGATTGGCGACGCGCAGCGAGACTGGCATCTCTTTCAGGTGCTTCACGAAAAATGTCGCGATGTCGTTCGACTCGAACGGGAGCTGGCCCGCGATCATTTCGTAGAAGATGCAACCGAGCGCATAGAGGTCGGCGGGCGCTCCAGGCTCGGTGTTCGAAATGCGTTCCGGCGCCATGTACTGCGGCGTTCCGAAGAGCTCGCCCGCGCCGGTCAGGCGACTGTCGCCGAGGCTGCGTGCGATTCCGAAATCGAGGAGCTTCACCAAATCGCCGGCGTCGGCTTCCGCATTTCCTTTGGCGACCGTGCCGGTGCGTCGGCAGATGAAGATGTTTTCGGGCTTTAAATCTCGATGGATCACGTCGAGGTCGTGGGCGCGTGCGATGCCGCGACAAATCTGAATCATGATGCCCACTGCGCGCGAAACGGGAATGGGACCTTGCGCGATTACCTCGGCGAGCGAGCTGCCGTCGAGGCGCTCCATGACGATGTACGAGGTGCCGTCCTCCGTTTCGCCCTGATCGAAAATCTCGATGATGTTGGGATGCGCGAGGCGTTGCGCGCTCTTGGCTTCACGTCGAAAACGCTCGCGTACGACCGAGTCTCGCGCAAGCAGCGGGCTCATGATCTTGATCGCGCACGTGCGTTCGACGAGCAAATGCTTGGCGCCGTAAACGGTCGCCATTCCGCCTTCGCCGAGCACGCTTTCGAGCAAGTAGCGGCCAGCAAGCGTCGACCCGATGCGTGCATCTTGCATCGAAATCAAATCCGCACCATCGACGAAGCAAAATGCGCGATCGTCCGGGTACGTCAGCTTGCAGACCGGGCAGGTCTTCACTCGTCGGGGCCCTCGGATCCGAGCCTATCGTCTAGTCCGCGGTTTTTGGAAATGACCGTCAATGTCGACTAGGCCGGCGTAAATCGAGTAAGCCTCGTCGGCGGCTTCGATTGAGATATTCTGCGGATGATCGCCCGGCGCTCGAGCGTTCGAAGAGCATCAGGCCGTAAGGAGATCTCGTGAGGTTGGCGTTATCGGTGACGATAGGAGCGTTGGTGGTCGCCGGAGTCGGCGTCGCGGCGGGCCTACGCTTACGAAGCGCTTATTTTCCGGAGGGGGAAACACTTCCTGGCCTCGCTGTCGACGGCACACCGGTGAGCGGAAACCTCACGAGCATCGTCGCCGATCATGCGCGTGCGCGGCTCGCCCAGACGGTTCGTTTCGAAATCGACGGCGTAGTCGTCGCCGAAGCCAAGCTCGTCGACCTCGGTGTCCGCGTCGACGAAGCGCGCACCGTCTCGCTCGCGCGCGCGCTCGGGCATGGCGAAGATCTCATGTTGCGCGCCGACCTCGCCACGCGTGCTGCCAATGGAAAGCTCGACGTACCGCTCTTCGTTACGACGAACGCGGACCCGCTCGTGCCTCTCTTCGCGAAGATCAAAGAAGAGCACGATCGTCCGCCGGTCTCTGCGCGTCTCGATTTCGATCACGGCGGAGCACGGGCCGAGGCATCGGGAAAATATCTCGACGTCGACGCGGCTCGCGCACGCATCGCCGAAATCGCGTCTTCGTCGACGCCCAGCGACAAGGCCGATCAGCCGCAAATCGTGGCACTTCAGACGCGCAGCTTTGCTCCGCGCCTCGTCAGCTCGTTCGTCGAGAGCATCGACGTCGCTGCGACGCTCTCGTCATTCGACACATTTTTTTCACGCGGGGGTGAACAAGCGCGGCGTGGAAAAAATATCGATGTCGCGGCCAGCAAGCTCGACGGCCTCGTGCTCATGCCCGGCGTTCTCGTCTCGTTCAACGACGTGGTGGGCGCACGCAACGAAGACAACGGATTTTCGAAGAGCTGGGAAATCTACAAAGGCGAGATGGTCGAGGGCGTGGGCGGCGGTACTTGCCAAGTCGCATCCACGCTTCATGCAGCTGCATTTTTCGGCGGGCTCGACATCGTCGAACGACTTCCGCACTCACGACCGAGCGCATACATCCCGATGGGCCTCGACGCGACAGTCGTTTTTCCGGTCGTCGACATGAAGCTGAAAAATCCGTATCCGTTTCCGGTCGTCGTGCATGCGGTGAGCGAGGGTCCCAAGCTCCACGTCGAAATTCGCGGCGCGAAAAAGCTCGCGCACGTGACCTTCGAGCGCGAGGTGACAAAGGTGTTGCCGTTCGATCGCAAAATCGAGGAAAAGGCCGGAATTTCCAGCGCGCGCGTGATCGTCAAACAACACGGCGTCTCTGGTTTCAAGATCGAGCGCAAACGCATTTTGGCTTTCGCAGATGGCCACAAGCGCGAGGAAAAAGAGAACGACACGTATCCGCCGACCAACGAGGTCTTGGAGGTCGCGCCGGGTTTTGACACGTCGGCGCTTCCACCGACACCCGCAGCGCTCGCCGACGCCGACGACGACACGACGGAAAATAATTTGCCCACCGTCGCTACGACCGCGATCGCATCCAATCTTCCGGCCAACGTGCTCATGCAAGACGCACCTGGAGCTCATCTGCCGACTGCCGCGCAACTGAGCCCAGAGCCGACCATCACGATCAAACGCTGATCAAAGCTGCTCGCGCGATTTCGCCGTTTAGGCTTGTTTTTGCGCTCGCTCGCGACTGGTTCGCGGGCCGACTACTCCTTTGGGAGCAGTACGAAAAGTTCCCCGACTCACGCGAACGGCGTGATGCTTAAAGAATGTCGGTAGAGGGGCGAAAAAAGCGAATTCTTCTCGTTGATGACGAGCCAAGAAACGTCGCGGTGCTCGAGGGATATCTCGCTCCGATGGGTCATGAGCTCGTGCGTGCCCTCGACGGTCGTTCGGCGTTGGCGCTGTTCGAGTCGAGCCCGTTCGACTTGGTGCTCCTCGATTTGGTCATGCCGGGCTTCGAAGGCCTCGACGTGCTTGCGCACATTCGCGCGAATCCCGCGGTAGCGCACGTTCCCATCATCATCGTCACCGCGTACGGCGAGCGCGAAAAAAGGCTCAAAGCGATCGAAGCGGGCGCCAACGAATTTCTGGAGAAGCCGGTCGACAGCGCGATCTTGCTCGCACGCGTTCGTACGCTTCTGGAGCTCAAAGAATCACGAGACGAGCTCGCGGAGCGCAACGCGTCGCTCGAGCGACTGCAGCGCGCGCAACGTGAGCTGACGCAATTTTTGGTTCATGATTTGAGATCGCCGCTCGCAGTCGTGAGCTCGAACCTCGGTTGGATTCGCGAGGAGATCTCGAAGGAAAAAGAGGAAGTGATCGAAGCGTTGATAGACGCCGCCGAGGCCACGCGGCGACTTCAGCAGATGGTCGACGATCTCCTCACCGTGGCGCGTCTCGACGAGGCTCAATTTCCCGTGCGATTCGAATCGGTGCATCTCGGCGCGCTGCTGCATTCGCTGCTCGGCGAGCACGAGCAAAAAGCAAAATTGCGCGGCGTCAGCATCTCCAGCAACGACGCGGACGCGATCGTGCGCGCAGATCCGATGCTCCTCAAACGCGTCATCGAAAATCTACTCGACAACTCACTGCGGCACGCGCCGTCGCGTGGTCGCGTTCACCTCGAGGTACACAAGAGCGCGCTCGTCGAAATTAGCGTCTCCAACAACGGCCCAGCAATACCGGTCGATGAGCGCGAACGCATTTTCGACAAATTTTATCGGGTTGAACGCGACCGCTCGGCGATGCGCACGCCGGGGCTCGGCCTCTACTTCTGCAAGCGCGCGCTCGACGCGCAGGGTGGCGAGATCGACGTAGGCGAAACTCCCGAGTGGCCCACTACGTTCGTCGTCCGGCTGCCCGAGGCCTCATGAAAAGCGGCCGGGCCTCATGAATCGAGATGTAGAAGCGACCATGTCGCTGCGCCGTTCAATGCGAACGCGCTCATTTCTCATTCTCATTTTCGGTGCGGTCGTCACGTTCACATTCGTGCGCGTCATGTACGGAATCGCCAATTTCGACCGACTGCTCGACGCCTACCACGCGCGGGTCGTCGCCAACGATCGCGTCGAAGACGCCATCAATCGCGTCGGAGTCGACGCCGTCGATTCGGAAACGGGTCTTCGCGGTTGGCTCGTAACGCACGATCACCGATTTTTAGAGCCATATGAGCGCGCATCGCTGGTTCGCGAGCAACATCTGACCGAGCTGCTCAACATCGAAGCCGACGAGCCGCGCATGGAGGCGAGCGCAGAACGAATGGCTGCGCGCGTGCACGAGTGGACGCGCAGTGTCGCCGAGCCGATCCTGGCAGCGGACGGTAAAAATACCGATTCCGCAGCTGCGCTTTCGCTCCAGCTTTTCGGGAAGGGGCGCATGGATTTGATCCGCGCCGACCTCGACGAGCTTCGCGGTGATCTCGGTGAACGTCGCAAAGCCGAAGGCGAAACACTACGTGCCTATCGGGCTGAGCTTGCGCGATCTGCGTATCTCGGCTCCGCGCTAATCACGCTCATCTTCATCGGCCTCGGCATGATCACCGTTCGTCGCATCGACGGACCCATCAGCAACATCGTCGAATATTTGAACCGCTCCTGGGACAAACGCATCGGCGGCATCGACGCACACGGATTGTACGAAATCGAGGAGCTCGCGCACGCCGTCGAGACCGCATCGAATCGAGCATTCCGTGATCGCGTGCGCACCCAAGCGTTCACCGAGCTAGCGATGAAGCTATCGCAAGGCGGCGAGATCGACGACCTCGCGACCGACGCGCTTCGTTGGCTCATCACGCAATTCGAGGGCAACGGTGGCGTGCTCTGGATGGTCAACGGCGAAGAGCTACGACTCGCTTCCTGCATCGGCGTGCATCGCGAATCGCTGGAAAAAAAAGACCGCGCGCGCGTCACTCGTATTTTGTCGAGCGGCAAAAGCGAGCGCTTCGACAATCTCGCCGGCGACAGTCGCATCATCCGCAGCGCGCTGATCGACATCGCACCCAAGTCACTTCTCATCGCGCCGATTCGTGCAGGCGTGCGCACCATCGCCATCGTCG
>JBDTFL010000048.1:0-12834 GCA_039937955.1 Polyangiaceae bacterium
ACTCACCATCGCGCATTCGGTGCACGTGGTCGGACACTGCGCAGCGCAAGTCACCATCGCTGCAAGTGCCGGCGTCGCTCCCGGAGTGTCGATCGCCACCGCGAGCAGCGCAACCCTCAGCGGCGTCACGATCACTGGGCATTCACCGGGGATTTCGATTTCCGGTGGTGGCTCGCTCATCGCAACCGGGGTCGTTCTCGATGCGAACAGCGGCGCGGGTGCAGCGATCTCCGGATCCGGCAGCGCGATCGAAATTGACGATTCGGTGATCCGCTCCACCACCGCCGTCGTCTCTCCGGCCGCCAAAGGATCGGGCGTGAACGTGAGCGGCGGAGCGCACGCCACCGTTCAGCGCAGCGCCGTCATCGCGAACACCGAGGTCGGCATCTACGCCACCGACGCGAGCACCAAGCTCACCGTCGCCGACACCATCGTCACCGACACCAACGAGAACGCTGCATCGCAGCTGGGGCTCGGCATCGAAGCGGGCGCGAAGACCACCGTCGAAATCGATCGCAGCTTCGTCGCACGAAATCACGAAGCCGGAATCGTCGCCGCCGCATTGGGCAGCGCGCATGTCGTGCAATCGGTGGTCGCGAACAACGTGCCGAGCGCGGACGGCTTCGGCCACGGCTTGACGCTCGCTGGCGGAAGCGCGCTCGTCGAAGAATCACCATCTTCCAAAACGTCGACGTCGGCATCGCCGTCGAAGATGCCACGGGCTCGCTTCAAGCCAAAAACACGGTCATTCGTGGCAATTTGCCGAACTCCGACCACGCAAAGGGCGCGGGGGTCAGCGCCAGCTCGGGCGGCAGCGTCACGTTGACCGGCGTCGCGCTGGTTGGCAATTCAGAGGAGGGCGCGTTCTCGGACGGCGCCGGATCAACGGTCACGCTCAGCGCGTCGATCGCGCGCGACGGCGTGATGCTCACCGGCAACACCGCCGGCAATGGAGCGGTTGCGCAAAACGGCGGCAAGCTCGTGCTCACCGATTCGGCGCTCATCGGCAATCACGAATCGGGGCTCTTGATGTTCGACCCGCTGACCAGCGCCGAGGTCACGCACTCGATCATCGCGCGGCAGCTTCCGAGCACCGGCAAACAATTCGGCCGCGGCGTCGTCCTGCAAAACGGCCCGACGCTCACGATGTCGCAGAGCGTGGTCGCGTTCAACACCGACATCGGCATCTCGGCCCGCGGCGCCGGCAGCACTGCCACCATCAGCGAATCGGTGTTGCGTGATACCGGCTCGCAGCTATCTGACGGCGCACATGGGCGCGCGCTCAACATCATCGAGCAAGCTCAAGTCACGGTAAGCAAGTGCGAATTGCTGCGAAATGCCGAGGTTTCAGCGTTGGTTTCGGGTGGTAGCGCACAGCTCAGCGTCGACAGCTCGGTCATCGCGAGCACCAACCTCGACACGAAATCCAAATCTGCCGGACGCGGCTTCGCAGCGCAGACCAACGGCATTGGCGTGGTCACCGGCAGTCTCATCGTCGACAACTTTCAAGTCGGTGTCTCGGCCGCAGGCGTCGGCGGGCAGCTCACCCTCGGCACCTCGCTGGTCGACAAAACCAAAGCGTTGAGCGACGGCACGTTCGGTCACGGAATTCTCGCCAACGACAACTCTACGCTCGTCTTGAGCAGCTCCACCTCACGCGGCAGTGCGGGTGTCGGGCTCATCGTCGGCGGGTCGACGGCCACCGTTTCGCATTGCCGCATTTTGGACAACGCGGTCGGCATCAACGTTCAAGACGGCTCGCTGCTCAGCCAAGTCGACACCGTTCCCACCGAGCCCACCGCGCTCGACGTCGACGTTTCGAACGACACCGTGTTCGACGGAAACCAGACGCGCATCGGCTCCGACGAGCTGCCGATTCCCACGCCGCTGAATTGAAAATCAGTCTTATTTCAAAGCTCGTTCGTGATCGTCCAGCTCAATTCGATCCGGGCTTGAGGCATTTGCCGAGAGCGGCGAGCAATTCTTCGGCGTTGGAAAGTCCGCTGCCCGCGCCCTCGAAGCGACGCGTGAGACGCATGTCCGGTGTGATGCGATACGGGCTGCGTGGTGCGCGCACCAGCTCGAGAATTTTTTGCGGGTCGAGCGGTGTGTCTTCGCGCAAGTGGAGAGTCACGCTGCGGCCGTTCGCTTCGCAGCCGAGCACCTTCAAACGACGCAGCTCGGTCTTCAGGCGCATCAATTCGATCAAGTTGCGGGCTTCGGGAGGTGGCGGTCCGAAGCGATCTTCCATCTCCACGCCAATGTCTTGCACGTGCGCTTCGTCCATCGCGCTGGCCAGTCGTTTGTAGATCGAGAGCCGTACGCCGACCTCGCCGATGTAGTCGTCGGGCAAGAGCGCCGAAACGTCGAACGACAGATCCGGATCGACATCGTGGACCGCGGGCTCGCCGCGCAGCTCGGCCACCGCCTCTTCGAGCATGTGGCAAAACATGTCGAAGCCGACGCTCGAAACATTTCCGGATTGCTCGCCGCCCAGTAAATCACCGGCACCGCGCAATTCGAGATCGAGTGATGCGATTTGAAATCCGCTTCCCAACTCGGTGTGGCGCTCGAGTGCTTCGATGCGGGAGCGCGCCTCGTCGGACAAATGTTCGGCGGCGGGCACGATCAAATAACAGTACGCGCGCTCTTTGGAACGACCGACACGCCCGCGCAATTGATAGAGCTGCGCGAGGCCGAAGAGGTCGGCGCGGTCGATGATCATGGTGTTGGCGCGAGGAATATCGAGGCCGCTTTCGATGATCGCGGTGGCGCACAAAACGTCGTACCGGCCTTCGACGAAATCGAGCATCACCTCTTCGAGCGCGACCTCGCTCATCTGTCCGTGCGCGACGGCGACTCGTGCGCGCGGGATCAATTGCTGCAGTTTTTGTGCTCTTTCGTACAAACCTTCGACGCGGTTGTAGACGTAAAAAATCTGACCACCGCGTGAGAGCTCACGTTCGCAGGCCTCGCGAATCACCTCGTCGTCGAAGCGCGTGACGATGGTGCGCACTGCGCGTCGATCGACCGGGGGCGTCGTGATGAGCGAAAGATCGCGCAGACCGCCGACTGCCATTTGCAGCGTTCGCGGTATGGGAGTGGCCGTGAGCGTGAGCACGTCGACCTGCGCACGAATTTGTTTGATGCGCTCTTTGTGGGTGACGCCGAAGCGCTGCTCTTCGTCGACGACGAGCAATCCCAAATCTTTGAAGTGGATGTCCTTGGACAAAAGGCGATGCGTGCCGATGACGACGTCGACTTTGCCTTCCTTCAATTGCGCGATGGTTTCGTCGACTTCCTTTTTCGTTTGGAACCGGCTCACTGCGCGAATGACGATCGGATAGCCCTGCATGCGTGTTTCGAAGGTGCGCAAATGTTGTTGCGCGAGCACCGTAGTCGGACACAAAAGCGCGACCTGTTTTCCGGCGGTAGCAACTCGGAACGCGGCGCGCAACGCGACCTCCGTTTTTCCGAAACCAACGTCACCGCACACCAAACGATCCATCGGCTTGTCGGTCCCGAGATCTTTGTTCACCTCCGCGATGGCGCGTTGTTGGTCGGGAGTTTCGTCGAACGCGAAGGTCGCTTCGAACGCGCGATAGTCCTCGTCGATCTCGCCGAGCGCGTGGCCGGGTTGCGCTTGTCGCTCCGCATACAAACGCAAAAGCTCGTCGGCCATCTGCCGAACCGCCTTTTTTACCTTGGATTTCGTCTTGGAGAAGGTGGAGCCACCGAGGCGGTCGAGCTTGGGCGCGGCGTTCTCACCGCCCGAATATTTTTGAATTTGGTTGAGGCGGTAGACCGGCAAATACAATTTGTCGTTCGCCGCGTACTCGACGCAGATCAAATCGACGACCAGCTCGCCGACCTGTTTGTGGATGAGGCCGAGATATTTCCCGACGCCATGCTCGCCGTGCACGACGTAGTCGCCAACCGTGAGGCTGCGCAGATCCTCCAAAAACGGACGCGCTGGATCGGCCGCTGCTTTGCGTTCACGCCGCCGATGCGTGCGCGCCCCGAACACCTCTTCTTCAGTGACGATGACGATGCCGTCCGCCGGAAGCACCACGCCTTGCGTGAGCGGACCCACGACGACGCTGGTCTCTTCGGACCGTTCAGTGAGCCATGCCGGATTGAATTTTTCGAGACGCGCGCGACACGGAACGCCTTGATGACGAAGCAGCGCCGTCAAACGCTCGGCTTGCGTGTGCGCGCGGGCCGCAATGAAAACGCTGAGACCATGCGCACGAAAATGATGAATGCGCCTTACGAGCGGCGAGAGCGTCCCCGTTTTTCCTTGGGTCGTTCGCGCCGCCTTCACGGCACGTGCGAGATCCTCGTGACCGCGTGATGCGAGATCGAGCGCATTGGTCGCTGTTTCGAATTTCGCGAGGCCTTCACCCGCCGCGCCGATGACGGGCGTGCGATGCAACGCAATCACGCGTCGTGAGTCGAGCTCGCGGGCCACCTCGTCTTCGGACACGAAGAACGAATCACGCGGGAAAATAGGCTCTTTTTCCTTGCGCTGCACATCTGCGGTCGCGCGCTCGAAGTCCTCGTGGACACTTTTCGCGACGATGCCCGGGTCGTCGAGCATCACGATCGCATTGGAGTCGAGATACGAAAACAGCGAATCGAGATGCTTGTAATATGCAGGCAAATAGCCGTCGGCGCCGAAGAACGCGCGCGCGCTGACGACGTCGTCGATGAGCGCACGAGCCCGCAACGTGGGTAGGTCGATGTTGTCGGCGATCTCGGTCAGCCTCTCTTTGGCGCGCGCGCTGTTCGCGCGATCGAGGATTGCTTCGCGAGCCGGCGGCAACCAAATCTCTGCCACACCCGACGCACCTTCTTGGGCGCGTGTGCGTTGCTCGTGCGGGTCGAACTCGTGGATCGAAACGACTAGCTCGCCGTAAAGCTCCACACGCACCGGCAGCTCACGATTCGGAGGCCACACGTCGAGGAGCGATCCACGCACCGCGAACGTTCCCGGATCTTCCACCAGCGGCACGCGCAGATATCCGTTTTCGGAGAGCGACCCGATCAGCGCGTCGCGATCGAGCGCCTCTTCGGCTCTAATGTGTTGCGTGGCCTTCACCACCACGGTTTTCGGAACCGTTTTGCGCGCGAGTGCGGTTGCCGGCAAAACCAAAACACGCCACGGCAATTTCGCGAGATGGAAAAGCGTCGCCATGCGGCTCATGCCCGCGCGACGGTCAGGATTCACGTCGGCGTACGGAGAGCTCTCATTTGCCGTAAAAAGAAGCACTTCCCCGGCGCCGGTCTCTTCGGTCGCTTCTTCGTCGAGCGCACCGCGAAGAAAAAATCCGATGTCTTCGGTGAGCTTGCGCGCGGCTTCGAGCTCGCTCGTGACGATGACGACTTGCCGCTGGCTCGCGCGCGCAATCGCAGCAACGAGGGCAGCCGCTCCACTTCCGCGAACGCCCGCAACGTCGACGCGCCCGGGTCCGGCAGCTATTGCGCGACTGGCGACGTCGGCGAGCTTCACTGCGACGATACCTTCCGGCGGAAGGATCGACTCGAGCGGCTCGAGCAGCGCGCTGGGAGTCTTGTCGCTCACGGAGATTTTTCCATCGCGCGAAGTCCGGCAGGAACGACGAACAACGCGGACAGCAATCCGAGTGTTGAGCCCAACGCGCCGACTGCACCAAGGTCGAACAGCCCTTCGAATTTGCAAAACAGCAATGCACCAAATCCGGCGGCGGTCGTGAGCCCCGTTGCAACCACGAGCGCGCCTTGCTCTTCGAGCGCGCGGCCGATGGCAGCATCGAGTGATTCTCCGGCAATTTGGCCGGATCGTGCGGCATGCAAGAGAAACATCGATTCATCCATGGTGATGCCGATGAGCACAGGCAAGACCAACGCATCGTAGACGTGCCAGCGCACGTGAAGAACGCGCATGAGCAACGCAACCGCAGCGACCTCGATCACGATGGTGGCGAGCGAGAGCGCGACGTCGGAGAAGCGTTTCAAGATCGTACGCAGCGTGATCACCGTGAGCACCAACGCGATGAGGCCGACGATTGGCAAATCGTGCGCGAGGCTCGCACGCAATGCCGTTTCGAGATGGTTGTAACCGGTGACGACGGCAGTGGGATCGGCGGCGTGAATTTGATCGATGGCCTGTTGGTCGATTTTTGGATCGCCGTTCGGTCGTACGTAACTGACGACCATCGTCTCGCCGCGATCTTCGGCAACGTGACGTGACACTAGCCACTCGAGTGGACCGTTCGAATCGACAGGGTGCGTTTCTTCCGACGGATGCGAAAATGCGTCGAGCGCGGGAGCACACGCGCTCAGATCGAAACCCGCTTGCGTGAGCGCCGACTCCAAATCGGCTCGTTTTTTAGGTAGATCGAGCGCATCGCGTTCGTTCAATCGCGATCGTTGTAATTCCGGCGAAGGCGCGAAGCTGGTGAGCGAGTCATAGCCTTCGATGATTTTTTTCTGCGCGAGACCGTCCAGTGCTTCGGCGACTTTGTCTCCGTGCGCCAGCGCGTCCTCGCGATCGTGGCTCGTGCTCACGACAATCCATTGTCCTTCTTTGCTGCCGAACAATTTGTAGATGTCGCGTTGCACTTGCAAAGGCACGAGCGCCTTCGGGCGAATCGCCACCAAGGTCTCGCTCGGTTGGGGCCAACCCAAGATGCTGAGCACGACGATGGGCGCGACGGCGACCGCGAGAACCACGAACGAACGCATTCGCGTCGCGGTGAGATTGCGAATGATCGCGATCCAACCCGGTGGCGTCGATTTCGGCGGATCGCCTTTCTCGAGCAACGCGCCGATGGACGGTGTCACGAGCAAAATTCCGATAGCGGTGAGAACTTCACCTGCACCGCAAAGCAATCCGAGCTGACGAACCGCGGCGAGCTCACTCGCGGCGAGCGACATGAACGCGAGACCGGCAGCAACGGCCGCGAGCAACGTCGGCTTCCAGGTCGCGCTTCGTGCAAACTTCGCGGCGTCGTCCGGTGACAGTCCGCGACGTCGACCGTCGAGCAACGCGGCGTACACGTGAACGCCGGTGTCGACGCCAACTCCGATGACGACGGCGGCAAACGCAGTCGCGATGGCGCTCAATCCACCCGGGAAAAATGCGGCAATTCCGGTCGTCCACAAAGTGCCGAGACCGAGCGGCGGCAACACGGCGATGAGCGCGCGACCTCTTCGAAACGTCAGAAAAAAAGTGAGTGACGCGAAAACGGTAGAGAGCGTCCCGCTTAAAATCATGTCGCGTTGAAGAAGCGATGCCGTAGCTCGCGCGATAGCGTGACCGCCGGTGAGAGCAGTCGTGACACCGGAATGTTTCGCGCGAGTCGCGTCCATGCTCGCGTTCGCGTCGTCGACGAACGCCTCCGCAGCGTCGCCATCGAAAGCGCTACCTTTTGGTTGCGCAATCACCAAACGCGCGCGCCCTTCATCGGCCGTGAAAAATCCGCCGCTGTTCGTGCTCACGCCCGCTGCGAGCTCGGTGCGATCTTCCCAAGGCACCGACGCGAGGCGCAGTGGATCTTTCGAAAGCCACGTCTCCGCCTCCGCGCTGCCCGGTGCGAGCAGAAGATCGCGTGTGTCTGCCAAGCGCGCGCGCATGCCGTCGGGCGTCACGGCCTGCGCGAGTCGTTCACGTGCACGAGGCCCTGCGTACGCCCACACCAACGTCGGATCGATCGCACGCGGCGCCGGCGCCTCGTCGAGAACGCGGACGACAGTTTTCTTCGTCTTCAGGTCGGCGGCGAGATCTTTCGCAGCGGCCTCGACCTCCGCCGGATCTTTTCCTTGGAGCAAAACGACCGCGAGATCTCCGCCGCCGAATCCGCGCAAATAACGCGTCAGCATCGCGGCCTCGCCGCGGTTCGGAAAGAGATCGGTCAGATCGTTGGAGAGCCGTAATTTCGTGTACGTCAGCCACGCTGACGCGACTGTCACCAAGATCAGAAAGAGGCGCAACGCGCGCGGCCGAGAGCTCACTCTTTCTCCGCAGCCGGTGCGGTCAGATCGATGCGCACGCGCGTGATGCGTCGGCGCAAGATGCCACTCACCATGGCCTGCGCGTTCGGTGCGATTTGCACTTTGTCGCCGCGCCGAGGAACGTGACCGAGCTGTTCGAGCACCAGCGCGCCGATGGGTCCGGCGAGATCAGCGAGCGGAACATCCACGCCGATTTTTTGGAGCTCGTCGATCGTGGTGCTCGCGTCGACGTCCCAGGCATTTTCTTGACCTTGAATTTTCAGCACGCGCGCCGGCTCTTCGTCGAGCTCGTCGCGAATTTCACCGACGATCTCTTCGAGCAAATCCTCCATCGTCACGATGCCGCTGGTACCCCCGTATTCGTCGACCACGATCGCGAGCGGAACCTGCTCACGTTGCATCGACCGCAGCACGTCGAGCAGACCTTGCGATTCCGGTACGAACAAAACGTCGCGACGCTTTTCAGCGAGCGTGACGTGCGGCGCACGGTTCTCGACCTGCAAAAAATCTTTTGCGTAGAGATAGCCCGCCACCTCGTCGAGCGATTTGGCGCGCGTGAGCACGATGCGTGAGTACTGATGCTTGCGGACGAATTTTTCGGCGTCGGCGAGCGAGGTGTCGACTGGAAGCGAAACGACGTCGACGCGCGGAACCATCGCGTGCTTCGCGGTGCGTTGCGCAAAACGAATCACACGCTCGACGAGCTCGCTCCGCGCTTTTCCGCCGGGCGAGCGCGCGGTATTTGCCGCTAAAATACCGAGGATTTCTTCTTCCGACAAAGTGCCTTCGCTCGCGGCGTCCGCCGATAGCCCCATCATGCGGAGCAACAGCCCGCTCGCCTTTTCCAAAACCCAGAGCAGTGGACGAAACGTGACGTAGATGAAACGAAGCGGAGCTGCGGCAAATAGCGCCGTCGCCTCCGAGCGCTGAATCGCCACCAGCTTCGGCACCAGCTCACCGAACAGCACGTGCGAAAATGTGAGCAGTGAAAATGCGATCACGATCGCGATCACGCTCATGGCACTACCTGGCTGCATTGCGTTGCCGGTGAAATGCACCACGATGTGCTCCAGCGCAGGCTCACCAATCCAACCGAGACCGAGGCTGGCGAGCGTGACACCGAATTGCGTGACTGAAAGATAGCGGTCGAGCCGCTCCAAGATTTTTTCGACCAACGCAACGCGCGGATCTTTGCGGTTCTTCACGCGCAGCCGCGTGGCGTGCAGCTTCACGAGCGCGAACTCCGCCGCCACGAAAAAACCGTTCATCACGATGAACAGCGCTGCGAACGCGAGCCCTAACACGAGAAGATCCTCTAGTTAGCACGATGCGGTTGCGGCCTGAATGAGCAGTTCAAAACCACCCTCGCCCGGACTCTCGTGCGAAGCACCCTTCTTATAAAGAGAGCGAAATCGAGGGAATTTCAGCCTCTCCGCCGCGAATCAGCGCGTAGGCGCCGAAATTCGACATCACCGAAATCACGTAGCTGCGGGTCTCCGCATACGGAATCTGCTCCACGAAAATGTCGAGCGTTTCGCCCTGCGCGCGCGAGATCCAGCGCTCAACCGCTTCCGGTCCCGCGTTGTAGGCGGCCACCGCGAGCGGCACCGACTGGTGAAATCGATCGAGCAGCCCTCGCAAATATTTCGCGCCGATGCGAATGCTCGTCGTCGGATCCATCAGCGCCGTTTGGTCGATCTTCGGATCACCTTCTGTCACCCGTGCCGTTTCTGGGAGCAGCTGCATGAGCCCAAACGCGCGCGCCGGTGACTCGGCGGTCGGCAAAAAATCACTCTCCTGACGCATCACCGAATGGATCAATCCGGGCGGCAGATGAAACGCGGTCTCCTGCGCCTTCACGGTCGATTCGTAGGGACTCGGGTATGTGCACTTCCATGCCCAATCATTTCGTGCGTCGAGAGGCACGGTGAGAATCGTGTGCGACAATCGCAGCGAGACTTGCTCCCTACGACGCGCGACATCGAGAAGACCGTAAGTCTCGCATTCGAGCTCGAACGGACGCGCGGGTGCTGCGGCTCCGATCGCGCTTTCGCGCTGAAAAACCGCGAATTCCGCTTCGTCGTCGAGGCCGATGCTCACGAGAAGATCGGCCGGCGGCGGCAAGTGCGGTGAGAGCGGCGCCGTATTATAAGGAGGGGGCGTCACCGTTGGTGGAAGCGGCGCGTTCGCTTCTTTGAGTCGCGCGCGCGCCACGATGCCACGCCATGAGGACGGTGCTTCGGTCACGACGGTCGTCCAACGCGTGACCGCGTAGGCCTTGTCGTTTTCGTGAAGTGCAGCGAGCGCGGCGAGATCGGACGCGGCGCTGTTGCGATCCGTGTCCGCGATTCGTTCGAACATCGTCTGCGCGCCCTTGGGGTCGCCGTTCATCAAATGCGCAATCGCTCGTCCGCGCTCCGCATCTTTGCGTGAAGCTCCAGCCGGAAATGTTTTGTCGTACGCGTCGAAGCCCGCTGCCGCTTTTGCATAGCGACCGTGAAGCAACTCCAAACGCGCCCCCAGAAATGCGGCCTGCTCGGCAAATGGTGTGTGCGGAAATCGAGCCAAAATACCGGCGTATCGCACTATGGCCTCGTCGTCGTGATCGGCCCGCGATAGTGCGCGCGCAGCATGCACGTTGTCTTCAGCGTCTCCGGCACCCGACGCATTCACGCAAGCGTCGTACGCACGCGCCGCGTCGAGCTGCCGTTTTCGATCATGCGAAAGAATGTCGGCACGCACATGCAGGCGAGCTGGAATGGGAACTGCCGGAAGCGGCGCGCGAATGGACGCTTCGACGGCCGCGAGCGCGTCGTCGGTGCGTCCTGCTTCCGAAAAGCTTTTCGCGCGGTCGAGCATTTCACTCTGCGTCAGTGGGTGCGCCGGGTCGAGATGCGCGAGCGTCGTTGAAGCGTCGCGACCATCTGGCAGATCCGGTGCGTGGATCGCGAGCCATCGTGCATCTTCTGCTTCGTCGGCGTCGCTTCTTCCTCCAAGGCGAAGTCGTCGTCCGCGTGCTTCCGCTTCGCGTGTGCGAATCTTGTCGTTGGCGGCGATCGTGTGATCGCAGGCAATTTGAGCCTGTTTCACGTTTCCGGCGCGCTCGTAAGCGCGTGACGCTTCGAGCTGCGATTCGGATCCGCCTTTCGCCAAAAAATAATCTCCTGCTTTGTCGTACGGGCCGACCTCCAGCTCGGCAAGCGCGCGACGCTTTGCGATCGCATCGGCCAAGAGCGGCAATGGAGCTTCGAGGCCGTCGAGCAACGGCACCACTCGGGCGAAGTCTTTTTCGGCCATCGCCACCCGCGCCCGCGCATAGCGAACCGGCGGGCGATTTTTCTCAGCGTCTGGAAGCGTATCGATCGCAGCCGCCGCGTCATGCCACGCACCGCGCCGGATCGCATCGACCCAACTCGACGCCGCGTCACCCGCGTCGAGCGGCGCTTCGTCGGCAGCGTCGAGCGCGTTGCTCGCTGCGTCGCCGTTTTGCGAAGCGACCGGCGGTGCATGACTTTGCTGACTACACGCCGTCGTCGACGCGAGGACGCATGCGATCGCAAAATTACCTTTTTTCCACGGCAAATCCCCCTCCACCCGGCCATCCGTATTCGCGTGAAATGCCCGTTGCATCTTCGCCGTCGACCACGCGTTTCATCCGCGGCACGCACAAATCTTCGAGCGTGTCAGACGATTCGATTCCGAAATAACGTCGTCCCATTTTGTGTGCGACGGCGGCCGTCGTGCCACTGCCCAAAAATGGATCGAGCACGGCATCGCCGGGAGACGTGGCCATCTCGAGCACGCGCGCGATGAGCCGTTCCGGCTTTTTGTTGCGCGAAAACGTGACGCCACCTTCGCGTGCGATGCCTTGGAATTTGATGTCGTCCCAAACGTTGGTGACGGGCTCGACTATTTTTTTGTGTCCGCCGACCGACCGCACTTTGTCGGCGAGCAGCAAAACGCGATCGCCGCCGCGCAAGATGAACGGCTTGCGTGCGTCGCGGTGGAGAATGAAAATCTTGTTCGGCTCGGCACGCGACTTTTCGATCAGCGCACGCGCGGCTTGGCTCACCGCTTCGAAACGCGGTTGTGCGAAGCGTGCAATGTGCTCGGCATTATCGAGCGAAAATGCCGTAATTCTCCGCTCGAAACGCGATTTTCCGAGAGCCTTGCTCGCCGCTTTTCCACTTTCGTAACCTAGATCCTTCGCCAAGAATTGCGCGAGCGACTCGAAGCGCCAAGTCGTCGGATCGTCCTTCGGGTTGGCAAGGTAAAGCGAGTATGCCGGATCGCGACCTTCACGCGAGCGCACGATCGGGTTCGGTCGCCACGACGCGCGGTCCTTCGCCATCACCACCAAAAAATCCGTCACGTTCACCGGGCCGTGATTGATCGTTTTGTGACCAGTGGCCGCGCTGCGCACGATGGTGATGATGCTGATGCGATTTTCCGGACGAAAAATTCCATCCAAGATGTCGAGCAGCGTGCCGAGCTCGGTGTCGTCGATCTCCGCGAAGAGCGCGCCGTCGTTCGCGAGCAACTCGTACATCACGCGAATGCGCTCACGCATCATCGCGCGCCAGCTCTCGCGATGCCACACGTCGCGATATTCTTTGAAGCGTCGTCCGCTATTGAACGGCGGATCCATGTATATTGCACGGAAGTGGCCCGCAAATTTGGGCAAAATCGACTGCATTACGGTCAAGTTGTCGCCGTGCACCAACCGGTTCGACTTCGCGGCGCGTGCGTCGCCGTAGATTAAATGTTCGGCGTCGTGTTTTTTTGCGGCCCCCCGAACGCTCATTCGCGATCGAGACTTTCGTCGAGCTTGCCGCGAAC
>JBDTFL010000049.1:0-10038 GCA_039937955.1 Polyangiaceae bacterium
CGATGCCGCGCGGTGCACCCAGCTGCGGTGACTCGTTCATCCGATGATCGTCGTCACCGGGAACGTATGCGAAGCAGCCCGCGTCCCAACGCTCGAGGCCATCGACTGCGCGTGCATATGGATCGAGCACGACGACGTTCGGATTGAAACGCAGGCCGCGGTCCGGATCGTAAGGTCCGTGAACGCGATAACCGTAACGTTGTCCCGTTGTCAGGTCGGGCGCGTACGCATGCCAGATGTGCGCGCTGTGGCCGGGCATCTCGACGACGGTTTCGGTGCCGTCATCGGCGAAAAGGCAGAGCTCGATCTTGGTCGCATTTTCGGAGTAGACGGCGAAGTTGACGCCCGATCCATCCCACGTCGATCCGAGCGGATGAGGTGATCCCGGAAGTAAGTTCAGTGCGACGAGAGAGCGGCAACTGCGCTGTGACGTTTCAGCGCGATCGAGCCAAAATTCCTCACCGTTCGTGCGCAGTCGCGAAGGAGGTCAGGCGGACTTGCGGTCGTCATCGCCGGTATCGGAGGTCCATCGTGGGTACTCGTCGGAGATGCGCGGACCGCTCTCGGTTGCCACGACTGCTTGATCAAACGGCGGGGGCTGCGGCTCCGCTTCTGCGCGATGCATGGCCTGAAGCGTATCAGCGACCACCAAAATACGGTGACTCAGAACGTTGAGCTCCTCGATCACCTGCTGCTGGAGATTCGCAGAGGCGTCTGCGTGTTGCAGCTCGTCGAGGAGCGCGCGCACGATCGCGGCTTGAAATCTGGCCTCGGCCATCGGCCGGCTGAGCACGGTGAGCGGTTCGCGGGTGGAGGCTTCGTCGTCGGTCAGCGTCGACATTGTGCAACTCCGGGAGGGTTCGACCGTCTGCTTTGCAACGTCGGATCCAACGCCGTCAGCTGCTGGCGAGCGACTTCTGCGTTGACTTCGACGACGCGAGCTCGCGCTCTTTCATGTAGAGCCGCAGAACCGCGATCGAAAATCCGACGATCACCGGACCAATCAGCAATCCCATCACGCCGAAGATCTCGATTCCACCGAACAGGCCCACGATCGTCGCAAAAAAGCCGGTGTTTTCATTCTCGCCGACGAGCTTGGGTCGCAGCACGCCATCGCAGAACGCGACCACTACGAATGCGCCGACGAGCAGAAGTGCGATGCCACCAGCGACGTGCCCGGTGGCCATCAAATAAATTCCGAGCGGTACCCAAACGCAGAGCGTGCCCACGCCGGGAATGAGCGACGCCACCGCGGTCATGGCTCCGAAGAATGCGGGGTCGGGCGCTCCGCAAATGAAATAGGCGACCGTCGCGAGCGATCCTTGCGTGACGCCGACACCGATGGTGCCGATGATCGTCTGCCGACCGATGGCGCGCGTGGAGTCGAGGAGATGTTTGGTGTGCGCCGGTTTGAGCGGCAGCAGATGCTCGAGCCCTTGGACGATGCTCGGCCATTTTTGCAACGTGAAATAAATCGTGAGGATCATGAAGCCGACCGCGAGGAGCAGCTTGATGGCGATCACGCCGACGCCTGCGACGACCTTGGCGCCCGCCGCAGCGATGCTCTCCGCGCCGTTTTGAAGATGCGAGCTCAGCGAGCTTGGATGAACGCCGAGCGGCGCGAGCGGCCTCGCGATCCCCTCGTCGATTTTCGCGAAGATCCCCCCTTGCTGCGACGCGTGATTCACGGTGTCGACCAAGCTCGACGCACGCACCGCGAGAAGCACCACGATCGCGCTCAAGGCGCCAACCACCAAAAACCAGGAAATTCCCGCACAGAATGCCGATGCAAGCGAGCGACGATGCCAACGTGCCGCGAGTCGCTCGTGCCAGGGAAGCAACGTGAACGCGGTGAGCACACCCAAAAAGAGACCCGCGCCCAGCGGCAACGCAATGAAGAAAAGCGCCACCGCCGCCGCGAAGGCCAGTACCGCGAGTGCCCGCTTCTGGACTACGTCGCGGTCGGCGTTGCTTCGTGAAAGATCGTCTGGCATCCGCCGCTCTCGATTCACTTCTCGTGCCGACCTCCACAACCTTAGGCGTGGCGAAATTGGACACGCGCGAACCAGCGGTGCTCGCGCACGCGGAGGCCGAAGAGAAAGACGAGCTCGACAAGCTCGGTGACAAGCTCGAGCCCGCGCGTCTCGATCGAAAAGCAACCTGAGCACGCGGAGCACCGCCGCGGTCCGCTCTCGATCCCCTGGAGCAGCGGAGTAGCTCGAGTTTCGCGAGAAAATAGCCGGTTTTCGCGACGCCTCGCGAGCATTCCGTCGTGCGTCGCGAGCTGAAAGCCGGGCACCTGCGGTACGTGTTCTGCAATTGCTGAGATCAAGGAAGACCACTTGATCATGCGCTACCTCGTCGCCGCAGCTCGAATCCTGTGTGCCGCAACCACCGTGCTTTCACTCGGATGCTCGGGAGCCGACACCACGGACGACACCGGCTCGTCCGACGACGAGCTCGCGAAAGCGAAGATCGACAAGATCACCACCATCTCGTACGCACCCAACTCGTACGTGATCGGCAACGCGTATCCCGGTTGGACCGACGACGTGCAAGGCAACGCGCAATTCTCGAGAGGGAAGGGCAACGAAAACGGCGCGTCGTATCGCTGGGGATATTTGTTCGGCGAAAATTTCGATCACTGCGCATGGGTGAACACCAACGATGCACCGGCCGGCGCGCATAAAGACGGCGCGAAGTGTGGATCGCCACAACAGATCGACACGCCGATGTTCATGTCGACGTACACGAACACCGAGCACAACTCACTCGAGGGCGACGGCTCCGACACGCACATGAATTACGCCGGATCGGGCTGCACGAACCGCAATGGCTACGGCAACGTTTCGCCGTGGCGCGTTCCGGCAACACCCGCGAATTTGGTCGGCGTTGTGCCCGATGGAAAGCTTTTGAAATGGCGTTACGTCTCGAAAGACGGGAAGTGGGTCCTCGTTCGCGATCCCGCACCGCCGGCGAATCAGCCGAATTGGTATTTCGTGCATCGAGGATGCGTGAGCGTGTCCAACGACCTCGTGCATTAGGCGAAAAAATACGCTTTTTGTTCGTGGCGTAAGCGCGTGCTTGTGCCAGAAACGGGGCCTACGCCCATGTCCTCATTGCGCCCCGTCCGACGTCGCCGTCTTTCATCCGCTCATTTCCTCGCGATCGTACCGAGCCTTGCGTTGTTCGGGCTCGCGGTCGGCGCCTGCGGTGACGATGCATCGTTTCATCTGCTTCCCGTTTTCGAAGGCGGTGCCGGCATCGCGAACGCGTCGGAAGCAGGAGACGCGGCGAGCAAGCCCGACGTCGCAACGAACAGCGACGGGCAGGTGAGCGAGACTTCGACGAACGATTCCGCAACGGACGATGATGCTGCGACGACCGCGACGAACCTGGTCATCAGCCAAGTGCAATCGCGCGGAACGGCCGGCGGCAACGACGAGTTCGTCGAGCTCTACAATCCGACCGACGCAGCGATCACCTTCGACGGCACGTGGACCATTACGGTACGCAACGCCACGAGCGGCGTCGCGGCGTGCGCCGGCGCTCCCTCGATTTTGTATACCGGTACCGGTCAGGCGATCGGATCGCACAAGCATTTCTTGATTGCCACAGCGGCGTATTCGGAGACGACCGCTGCACCCGACGCGCCATATTCTGCTGGAATTTCCGATGCGGCGAACGTCGTGCTCAATCATTCGACAACAACCGTCGACGCGCTCTGTTTTTCGTACGACGCCACCACTGCGCTCACGCTCACGACGTGCGCGACACCTTTCACATGCGAAGGCGCGCCGGTCGGGAACCCGCACAACAACACGACTACGGGTGTGAGCGCTACGGATGTGAGTCTCGAGCGAAAGCCGGGCGGAGCTGGCGGCAACGGCGTCGACAACAACGTCAACGCAACCGACTTTGCAATATCTGCGAGCCCGGCCGTCCCGCACGACCTCGCGAGCGCCGCCGTTCCCTGAGCTTTCATCGCTGACGTTTCGCGGTTTGCCCGTGGCGCATTTGCGTGAGCGTGCATCTCGATCACAAGCACGCGTCGTGTGCGCATCACTCGGGGTAGAAACGACTTATCCGGTCAACGCGCCGTCGCCGACCAAGTAACGCGAGTCCGAGCATAACGAACGCGCCGATCGCGTTCGCCCCGTAAAAATGGCCGTTTCGTGAGCCGTTCGTCGAGCTCACGTTGCAGCCGCCGCCCTTCCCGTCGCTCGTGGTTGGGTCGGTCGCGCTCGGATCATGCTCGCCCGAGCCGCCGTCGCCGTCTTCGGGAATTTGACTCACCGAGATCGGCGCGCCGGAATCCGCTCCGCTGTCGTCGTCGATCGCGCCAGCGTCGTCGATTGGATCGGCGGCCGAGACCTCCACCATCACTTCGAGATCGTTGTCGACCGGCCCGCCCTGTCCGGGATCGCCGAACCAAACGGCACCGTCCTCTACGACGCCGAAAAATTCTTCGTATGTGCCGAGCTTGGTGGGCGCTTTGAGATCGAATGTGAATTTGAACGTGCCGCCGGGCGCGACGGTTCCAGTGACTGCGCTCGGTCGGCTGGCATTCACCCATGTGGAGTCCGCGAACACGCTCGTGCGATCACGCGGTTCGGTGGTGCCGATGCGCGTGTTCGAGTCCCACGTGCTGGTGCCGATATTTTTGAGCTCGATATACGAGGGGATGACTTGGCCAGCTTTCATTTTCAGCGCGCCGGTCGCCAGCGGAAAGCTCTGGCTCACGTAACTCGCGCCCCATGGTGCCGGCGACGCTGCGCTGCTTTGCGCGTTCGTCGACTCGTCGGCCTCACCGCTTTGATCCGCTCCGCTGCAACCGAATGCCGCGACTCCGACACCGAGCAAGCAGGCGACAGCGCGCGCAAAGCGGAAACCCATGAAGGTCCTTCAGCATAGGTCATGCCTCGCGAAGGCGCCAAATCCCGCGAAAAAAAAGCATGATTCGTTCGCGAACCACCGGTCCTCGTCGCGAGCGTTTCGCGAAACGCGCGTCCTTGAGCCCGTGACGATCCAGATGTGGAGGAACGTCACGACGTTGGCGAAACGTCACGCTCGCGATCGAGGTCGCGGTGAAAAATCCGCGTGCGTCGAACGGCTCGCGCGTTGCAACGGCCTCGCCAAATCGCCAACCCAAACGACGCCGCCACGCATTTCGCGCGCTGCAGGACGACGAGCGGAAGGATCTGCACGTCGTCGTTGCCGGAGATCATCAAGCGCGTGCTCGCAATTTGGCGATGCAATATTTCGCGAAGCGGCTCGGTGAATCGGAAGATGCGCGAATCGCGACTCACGTACGCGGAAGGCGTGGAGGCCCCGCAAGAAGCTCTCGATCTGCTCGGCGTGCAGCGAATCGACCGCACGATCGCCGGCGCGTTCTTCGGCGACACCAAACGTTTGCAACGCGACGTGCTGGGAGACGCCGCCGCAAAGTTGCTGAGACAGGCTAATTTCGAGCCGATTCGATGACGCCAGCGGAAACGCGGCGTCGCGAGCCGCGCGCGAGGATAGCCACGCCGAGCCCTACGATCATGAAGAGACCTTGCGAATCTTTTTCGTGACCTTTGTGATCTTCGTGACCAGCGCGACCAGAGCTCACGCTGCAGCCTCCGCCATTCGATCCGTTTTGTGTGTCGCCATTCGCCGGATCGTCCGTGCTCGGAGCTCCGGATTGAGGCTCGACTCCGCCGTCCGGGCCGATCACCGTTCCGCCGTCGTCGCTATCGTCGACTCCGCCGTCGGTGCCGTCAGCGGGCACCACTTGGATCTTCACCTCGATGTTGCTGTCGACTGGACCGCCTTGGCCGGGATCACCGAACCACGCGACGCCCTCTTGAACGACGCCGAAAAATTCGTCGTACTTGCCGACCTTGGCGGGAGCCTTGAGGTCGAATTCGAATTTGAACGTGCCGCCGGGTGCCACCGTTCCACTCACCTCGCTCGCGCGGCTCGGTGAAACCCAGGTCGAATCGGCGAATGCGCTCACGCGATCGCGTGGCTGCGTGGTGCCGAGACGCGTGTTCGAATCCCATGGTTTCGTCCCGGAATTCTTGAGCGTGATGTACGACGGGATCACCTCGCCAGCCTTCATTTTCAGGGTCGCGGTCGCGAGCGGAAAGCTCTGATCCACGTACGTTGCGCCGTACGGAATAGCTCCGTATGCAGCGAGCGCGGCCTTTGCGTAAGTGAGGCGATTGGTTTGATCGCACGTCCCGCACACTTCGAAGTCTCGCTGGAATGCGAACTCCGCATCGGTCACGTTGGTCGTCGCCCGAAGCGCGGAGAGCCCGTAACCGAAGGTCGAGAGCTCGTACCAAATGAACTCGAGCTGCAAGTTGAGCGACTCGACCGATTCTTTTTGTTTTGCGGCGTAAGCGACGGCGTTGTCGTTCGCGTCGCTGTCCCATCGTCCGCCGGTCGACCACTGCGCGATGCCGCGACCAGGCCCGCCAGACTGCACGGCGGTCGGATCGACGTTCGACTCTTGGACGAGATTCCCGACGATGCCCGCTGCTTGAAATGTCGTGAGACCTTTGCCGACGAAGAAATCGAACGCGGGTTTCTCGTTCGCGTCGAGGGCATCTTCGCTCTGACCCGTTGCACCGTCCGACGACGAGTCGGTGCCGCTACAACCAAATGCACTTACGGCGAGACCAACCGCCAACGCGAGGACCGCAGCGCGACGAGCGAGGTGAACGAGCATGCGTGGTCCCATCGCAATCGCCGTGCCTTCACGAAATCCCTATTTTTGTCGGGGATTTGCTTGATGTAGATATGGACCACGCGCTCGCCATCGCGAATAGCTCGCGAGCACCTCGCGAACGCTGACGAACATCGAAGCGAGTGATGAGATCCACGCGACAGGTTTGCGCGTATTCACGGACACTGAGCTGTGACGATCGCGCAAGTGCGCTGCGTCCCGTCACAACGCCACAAGCGCAGAAATTCGCGATCTCCCTGTTTTTACGGGCAACCGTGAAATGGCACACGCGATGCTCAGTAACCCGTTGAACCCTGTCACTCGAACCCTTTCAACGGAGAATCACCATGGCCAGCGCCGCAATTGCATTTTTCGTCCTCGCTCTCATCGCAGCTTTCCTCGGATTTTCGGGCCTCGCGGCTTCGGCGGCGGGCATCGCAAAAATCTTGCTCGTTGTGTTCTTGATCCTTGCCGTCGTTTCGATGATCGCTGGTCGTCGCTCGGTCGCCGTCTGAGTTGGGGTCTGATCGGAGTGCGTTTCAAAGCTCGGGCGCGAGCAGGCGGGCCAGTTGTTCGATGACCCACCGCTCGCGGTCGTGCGGACCGCGCTCCATGCACTCGGCGATCAAATCGTCCGCGTACTCGCGGACCTCGGCGATCGCCGCCGACGAATAAACGCAGAGCGCATCCTCGTAATTGAGGAACAAGCTGCGCATGTCGAAGTTGGGCGAGCCCACGTACGCGAACAGATCGTCCACGATCATCGCCTTCGCGTGGACCATCCCATGCGCGTAGTAATGAACGTGCACCCCGGCCGCCACGAGCTCGCGCAAAAATTTACGGCGCGCGATGTCTGCGATGCGGTGATTTGATTTGAGCGGCACCAGCACGTCGATGGTCACGCTGCGACGAGTGGCGAGGACGAGCGCATGTTGCAACACCTCGTCGGGCACGAAATACGGCGTGACGATCACGATGCGCTCGCGCGCCTCGAAGATGCCCGTCAACAGTAAATCGTAGACGGTGTCGGTCACCATGTCGGGACCACTCGCGACGAGCTGCAAAATAGCGGCGCCTTTGCTTTTGTTGCTTTCGCTGGAAGATGCCTTTTCGAAGCTCCGTTCGGATCCGCCGCAGTAACGCCAATCCGACTCGAAGAGCGCGTGCGCATCCTCGGCGACCGGGCCGCTCGCGATCGCTGCGACGTCACGCCAGCGTGGCTGCTTCGATCCTTCTGGCAACGGAACGCCCATGTATTCGCTAGCCAAGTTCATTCCGCCCGCGAAGACGTGCGCGTCGTCGAACACCGCGAGCTTGCGATGACTCCGCAGATTGGTGCGCCCGCGGATCGGCGAATGCGCGAGCGGCATGAAGATGCGTACCTCGCCTCCGGCGCTGCCAAGCGTGCGGGTCGCGTGACGGCTCGATTCCGCGCATCCGACGCCGTCGAGGATCACGCGCACCTTCACGCCTTGCGAGGCGCGCTTGGCCAACGCGTCGATCATCGCGTTGCCGGTGGCGTCGTCGCCGAGGATGAACATGGTGAGATCGATCGACTTCTGTGAGCGCGAAATCAAATCGAGTAAACGAACGTAAGCAATCTCACCCGTCGTCAAGACCTCGAACGTGTTGCCGTTGCGAGGAGGGCACACACCGCTCGCTCGCAAAACGTCGGCGATCGATCCTTGCCGGTTGCCTTCATGATCTAGCTTTTTTTTAGGGCGATTTGCGATCGCGCGCTTGCCGTCGCCCGGGCCTTTCGCGCGCCTAGGAAACTTTCGCGCGCCGAACATGAGGTAGAGCGGAATGGCGACGAACGGCATGAAGACGATCGCGAGCAGCCATGCCACCGTGCTTTGCTGCGTTCGCCGCGTGTCGAGCAGCCGAAGAATCATGATGAGCGACGCAAGCATCGTCAGCACCGCAAACGCATGCGAGACGAGATAAGCGCCGAGCTCGAAAAGAGCGGTCACTGGGGCATCCTATCAATCTTCCCCATCGCGAAGCCGAGGGCTAGGCTAGCGACGTGACGACGCGACTCGGCGGTGGTTTTTCCGGTTTGATTTTCGCTTTCGGATTTGCAGCGAGCGCAGGATGTGGCTCCGGAAATTCGAATTCTGTTCCAGCGCCGCCCGTAACGGCGACCATCGACACGACCGACGCGAGCGCGCCGGCACCGCCGACTTCCGCGGCGCCCATCGTCGATGCCGGATCCACGACGCCAACCGCATCGGCGGAGGACGCTATGTGCGGTGGAGCAGACATCGATCTTGCGGCCGTGCTCGCCAACAAAAAATGCCGACCCACGCGTGACGCTCCGCCAACGCCTGCGAGCGCCGCTTCCGATTTGAAAATTTCGCTCACGCCCTCGTCCACGAAGATCGCGCCGGGTGGTCACGTCGATCTCGTGCTCGAGATCACGAATGGCGGTCAAGCGGCGATCCCCCTTTATTTCTCGGGTGATCTCATGCTCGCTGCCCAGGTGAAAGATGCGAAAGGCACGCGCATTTCGCCGCCCGCTGGCAACGCGCCGAAAAATGCCGATCCGAAATGCGCCGACAAAGACTGTCGTCTCCCCGAGTCTCACGTCCTCCTCGCGCCTGGTGCAAAGGCACATGCGAAGATCGGTTTCGATGCGGTGAAAATGGGGTGGCCAGCAACGGGTCCCACCACGTGCTGCACCATTCATGTCGACCCAGTCGCCAAGGGATCGCTCGCGGTCGGCACATATAAGGTGAAGGTTCCGCTGCCTTATGAGTCTAACCAGGGGAATCCCGCAGATCCCGAGGTCGCGATTCAAGTCGCGAAGTAGGAAAAACGAGCTAGACGCGACGCAAGCCCGGTCGCCACTAGACGCGACGCAGCCTGGTCGCTATTTGCCGAAAAAAACAGGAGCTTTCTTGATGCGAAAAGCAGCGCTGAACGCAGGACGATTCGGATTATTGGCGGTTCTCACGGGCGCGTGCGCCGTGCAGGTCGGGTCGCCACCCGCTGCAGCTCCGCTAGCCGTGCCCCCGCCGCAAGCGTTCGCACATCCTGGTTTCGTCTACTACAGCGCGGGTATGCCGATCCCGATTCCGCCGCGCATGCCGCCGGCATTGAGTCGCCCGGTGCCGATGAACACGGCGCATTTGCAGCTCGCCGCCGCGCAGCCTTCGCGATGCAACATTCCGAAAGAGGTCGCGCCTGGCGTCTTCGTGCACATGGATTGTTTTCCGTATCGCCGCGTTGCAGTTGCGGTGAGGCACGCGACTTGACGGTCGTCGGGCTGACGAACAGGCGCTCGGCAATCTCGGTGTTGGTCAGCCCGTCGGCGATCAGCC
>JBDTFL010000050.1:0-4173 GCA_039937955.1 Polyangiaceae bacterium
AAGCCGAGCTACTCGCAGGCGTCTAGCTGCCGAGCTACGCGCAGGCGTCTAGCTGCCGAGCTACGCGAACGCAGGCGTCTTGCTACGGCCGCGAACGCAGCTCGAAGTACGTCGTCATCGCCGCGAGCAAAACGGCCGCAATGACGAAGAGGACGATCGCGATCGGATCCGGCTTCAGTCTACCCACGAGCTCGAGCGCTCGCGTTCGTACGCCCTCGTTCTTCGTCGACTCGGCAAGCGGCAACGCCTCGTGTTTCACGCGCGAATAGTCACCGCGTGCAAATGCGCTTTCCAGCTCCGCGATTTTGGCTTCGTCATCCATCGGCGCGAAAGCCACGTTATGCTGGTGGATCGGAGAATGCGATGAGCAACGCCTTGCGCGATCGAATCGCGCTCGTCACTGGCGCGAGCGGTGGAATCGGGCGCGCCACCGCATTGGCTCTCGCAGCAGCGGGTGCTCATATCGCCGTCAATTATCGCGCTGGCGACGAAGAGGCGACCGAGCTCGTGAACGCGATCGAAAAGCTCGGTCGGCACGCCGTTGCGGTGCGTGCGGACATCGCCGACCCGGACGACGTCGAGCAGATGGTGAGCACGGTGCGACGCGAGCTTGGGCCCATCGACGTCCTCGTGAACAACGCCGGCACCGCGCGCGCGATGTCACTCGAGGCGCTCCACTTGGCCACGTGGGACGCTACATTTGCCGTAAATTTGCGTGCATCTTTCATTTTGTCGTCGGCCGTGATTCCCGAGATGCGCGCGCGAAAATGGGGACGACTGGTCTTCGTTTCATCGACCGCGGCACGCGTCGGCGGAATCGTGGGCCCGCATTACGCGGCGTCGAAGGCGGGCCTCGAAGGGCTGATGCACAGCTATGCGTCGCTCCTCGCGACGGAAGGCATCACGTCGAACGCCATCGCGCCGGCGCTCATCGAAACGAAAATGCTCGCCGGAAATCCAGCAGCGGTTGCCGACAAAATTCCGGTTGGTCGTTTCGGTACGCCCGAAGAGGTCGCTGAAATGATCGTCGCTGTCGCGCAAAATCCGTACGTCACCGGCCAGACCATTCAAGTGAATGGCGGGCTCTACATGACGTGAGCCGTCACCACACGAACGGGATCAGTCTGCTTACGCGCGCGCGATAGTGGCGATGCTCGTCGCCGAAATGCTCGGACATGAGCTTCTCTTCTTTGGAGAGCTTGAACGCGAATCCGGCGGTCACGAGCACGACGACGATGAAGCTGCGCACACGGCCGTCGGTCATGGCGGTGCCGAGCCCTGCGATGAGGGCGCCCGTGTAGATCGGATGACGCGTGATAGCGAAACAAAAAGAAAAAGGGAGCACCGTGAAGTGCTCCCTCATTTACGAATCGCTCTCTAGAAGACGATCAGAGCGGGTGAGTGCCGTCGCAGGCTTCCGGATCCGTCCAGCGATCGACCCACGCACCGCCTGCGCATTGGTACCAGAGCCTGTTCGTTTCGCTCTGCACGCACGCGTTGTCCGGCATCTCTTTGTGCAGCGTGTCCGAGTAGCATTCGCGAGCGCCGTTGTACGGATAGACCGCCGTGCACGCTTGCGGGTCGCTCGCGCGATTCACCCAGTTGCCGCCGTCGCACTGATACCAATCGTCGTTCGATTCGCTCTGAACGCAAGCGTCGTTCGAAACCGTCTTACCGAGAGTGTCCGAGTGGCAACCGGGCGGCGGCTTGGACGGCGGATTCGGATCCGTCGAGCCCCCACCTTCACCCGAGATGTTGTTGTAGCGAATCGATATGAAGCTTTTGCCTTCGTACGTGATGTAAACCGAGTCGCCGCTGATCGAAACGTCGGACGTGAACTCGTGCGCGTACGGCTCCGACGAGCTGCAGCCCGGCTCTTCGATGAAGACAGCGCTGTGATGCGGTGAAACCCACTGCTTGAAGAGAATGATGTGATCCGAGCTGTTCAGCGCGTCGCCCGGTTGCAAGGCCTCGCCGGGAACCGTGTGGCTCACCGCAGTGTTGTACGGTGCGAACTCGCTCGTGACGCGGCCCGGTGCGTGAAGTCCCCAAGCCCACGAAACGAGGCCCGAGCAATCGGAGCGATATGCGTTCCACGCGCTGTTGTCGGTGCGCTCGCAATATTCCGAGCATGCCGAGTCGTAGTCACGCGCGTGGTTCGCGCTCTGACAGTATTTGAGCTTCGCGCGAACCCATTCGTCGGCGCGCTCGACCGCGTCCGCACGGGAGAGCGCGGCCGAATCGGAGTCAGTCGACTCACTGCCGTCGTCACCCGGAGCGCTGGAGCAGCCGGCGCTCAAGCCAACGAGTCCCAGCGCCATGGCGCTTACGGCGATGACTCCGAACTTCGCCCAGAGGCCTTGGGGGTTACCACGAGGCACGAGCTCACGATGGTCGTTCGGGCCCGAGGAAACTTTCGCGTCGCTCATGATGGGGCCTATCGCAGGAGTGATGCCAAGGACCGAACCGCGTGCGCGAAGCACAGTGCAGGCGCTCTTTTTCGTTGCGATGCCGATCGTCAAACGCCCTATTTTTATCGATCGAAAAGCGATCCGGTCTCGAGAAGAAAAACGCCAATCGTGCGCAGCATCGCGCCAATGTTTGCTCGAAAAACGATTCGCGATTTCGTTTTCGGCCTGAGCAACGAGATCCGCTTTTGCGATTCGCGTGTTTCGCGAATCTCGTCGGCGTTCGCGAAGCACCTCGCGAGACGCGTGTTTGTGAGCTTTGCCCGATCCGGGTCAACGCTCCTACGTAGGCATACACGTGATAAATACAGAGGCGATGCATTCGAAAATCACGCCGTGGGCGCTCTTCACGTTGGCCTCGGTCTTCACGTCGTTCGCGGCGTGTGGCTCGTCGTCCGGCGCCGGAGCGAATGGGCCGCAATCGATCTTCAACGTTCCCGCGTCGCTCGATGATTTGAAGGACGTCACCTACTACGACGTGCCGTGGCCGAACGATCTTCGGAGGGATCCCGACGGATCCATTCACATTGCGGGCATGTACGACCCATCTCAGAACACGATTTTGGAGACGTACGAAACGCTCGCCAAAGGCGTGCTCGACGGCTTCTCTCCGACCGCGTCGGGCTACTTTCGCTTCACGGAAGCTATCGATCCATCGACGTTGCCGAGCGACCCGAAAGCTACGCTCGACCCGAGCGCGTCGGTGCAGATCATCGACATCGACCCGAGCTCGCCCACCAAAGGCCAACGGCATTTGGCACAGACGTTTTGGCGCGCAGACCCAGGAATTTATTGGTTGCAGAATACACTGACCGTCGCGCCGGCGCTCGGGTACCCGCTTTCGCCGAAGACGAAGTACGCGATCGTCATGACGAAATCGGTCAAGACGATGACAGGCGCGACATTTTCACCGAGCGCGGATCTCTCGCAAATACTCGGGCTTTCAGCGGTGAGCGACCGCGTGAAGAGCGCGCAGGCCGCGATGGCAGCAGACGTGGCCGCGGTCGTTGCGGCAGGAATTCCGGCGAATCAAATCGTGCACTTCACGAGCTTCACCACCAACGACCCCACCGAAGATCTGTTTGCGATCGCCGACAATTTCAAGGCGCAGGTCGTGGCTCCGACCGTCGAACCGGGCACGTGGGCGCAAGCCGAGCAAACGCCAGACTACGACGTCTACCAAGGACGCTACTCGCCCTCACCGAATTATCAGTCGGGTACGCCTCCGTATTCGCAGCCGACCGACGGCGGCGGATTCGTCTTCGACTCAGCAAAGAAACCGGTTCTGCAAAACACGTTCGACATGCAGTTCACGTTGGTCGTTCCGAACGTCACGAAGTGTCCGCCGCCCGCCGCGGGATATCCGATCGTTTTGTACGCGCACGGAACGGGTGGAAATTACCGATCGATCGTCGACGAGGGGAACAGCGTTGGCCAAGCGGTCGCGCAGCAGTGCCTCGCGTCCATCGGTGTGAATCAGCTTTTTTCGGGTGATCGCCCAGGCGCGCCGGCCGCCAGCGACCCAAGTCTCGAAGGCGACGAAGATCTTCTGTTCTTCAATCTGAACAATCCGATCGGCGCGCGCTCGAATGGCCGGCAAGGCGCCGTCGACGTGATGCAAGAGGCGCGGCTGTTCACCGAAACGAAGATCACGGTGCCCGCTGCAACGTCGCGAACGACCGCCGCGATCGCGTTCGACGCCACG
>JBDTFL010000051.1:0-8972 GCA_039937955.1 Polyangiaceae bacterium
GCGCTCAAAAGAGCGACGGTCGCTGGAGTCACCGCTGGCGCAGTCAGCAAAAATGCGGTCGCTGCGCCCGGCGAGAGTCCTTTGTGAATGAGAACCGCGAGCACCGGCATCGCCGCCGACGCCGACACGTAAAACGGAACGCCGATGAGCGCAGCCACGATTACGATCGCATATGGCGAGCTCGAGACGAACGCGTCGTGGGGGATGGTCGGCTCCGCCAGCGCCGCAGCGAGCAGGCCCGCCAAGAGCCAAGGTGCGGTGTGATCGAGCATTTCGACGAATCCGAAGCGGACCGCGTGACCGACGATGTCACGGGTTTTTCGATCTGGAAGCTGCGGCGCCACGTCGGTGTCGGATGGCAGCGCGTTGTCGCTCGTGGCGGCGTAGGTGAAAAGAAATGCCACGACGATCGCTGCGACCGCGGCCGTGCAAATACGCGCGACAGCGAGCGCGGGACCGAGCAGCGCGAACGAAAGAAGCAGCGCGGCAGGTCCGAGCTCGGGCGACGCAACGAGAAGACCGGCCGCAGCGCTCGGAGCGAGGCGACGATCGCGCAGCGTGCGATGAAGCGGAATGATGCCGCACGAACAAACTGGAAGCAGCATTCCACTGACGAGCCCGCGCATGGCACCCATCGCGCCGTTCGCTCTCGACAGCAAATAGGCCATATTTTGCGGTAAAATCACGTGCGCGATGCCCGCAATGAGGCACGCGACGAGCAGCGGAAAGGACACCGCGCGCGTGAGCGATAAAAATGCGGCACGCGCGCCGAGCTCGTCGAGAGCCGGATGAGCGACCGGATGCTCGCGCGTGATGAACGCCACGAAGGCAATGGCAGCGAGCGCGCCGAGGCCAGATGCAAAACGCGGAGGATGATGATGCGCTTCGGTTTCGTGCGCTTCGTCGTACGCGTGCACGTGCTCATGGGATTCGCCTTCGTCGTTCGCGAGTGATGGCGCGTGATGCGCGAGCACGTGCAGGAGCGCGCCCGCGAGCGCGGCTTGGAAGAGCGAAAGGTCTGGCGCGAACGCGCCCGTGAGCAGCGAGCGTCCAAGAAAAAATCCGACGATGCCGCCGCCCGCTTCCACGCCGAGCAACGTGAGCGCTGCGGCGAGCCCGCGACGCGGACGCACGAGCCACCAGATCGCGAGACCCACCGGAATGCGATGCACCACCACTGAGACGGCGAGCGCGCGTGCCGCCGGTGCGCTTCCGAGCTCGAGCATCGCAGCGCCGTCGAGCAGCGCGTGCACAGCGACTCCAGTGAGAACGAGGCTGTAAATCACGGCCTTTGCTGAGCTCGACTCGGCATGTTGCTCGAAGCGTTCGAACGCGAGCGGTGCGATGAGCCCGCAGAGCGCAGCGGCCAATGCCCAGGCGCCGCCGATCTCGATGCTGTTCGGAATGACGTGCAGCATGACCAAACCGCCGACCGCCACGACGACGAAGCCGTCTGCGAAATCGACGGCCCACGGACGCGCGCGCGCCACCCGCGCGAGCAACGGCCCCGCGGCGAGCGCGACGATGCTGAGCACGAGGAAGAACATCGAGAGCGCGCGTTTCGTCGCACACTCCGGATGCTTTTGCAACCGAGATGCAATTAGGTCTTGGTGGCCTTTTGCGCGTTTGGCCCTGGTTTTCTTTGGGTCGCAGCGGAATATCCGGGCATGGAGCGATGATACGCTCCGCAAAATGGCGAACGACCACGCATACCCAGCACAGCTCGCCGAGTTCGCGCGCGTGCGTTGGCCGGTCGACGCGCCTGGGCTTCCGTCGCGTGAGCTGCTCGAAGAGCTCGTCTCGACCGCCTATCAAGCCTCACTCATGCGCGACGAGGAGCGTCCGGTCTCGTTTCGCGTCATCTTGTGTGATTCGGCTGATTTACCGGCCGATCGTGGTCCGCCCAACGGATTGCATCGGTTGATTTTCGACAAGCCGCGGACGTACGGCAAGCACGAGCTGCGTCGTCTTTCGCCAGCCGCTACGTATCACCGCTCGCTGATCGGAGTGCGCATCGCGAAGGACGAGAACGGTGAGCGCCTCGAGATTTGGGGCGTCGTGCATTCAGGACCGCGATGGTTGCAGAATGCACAAGGCGGTCGAAAAATGCCGAACACACTGCCGCGCGCGTTCGTGATGCGTGCGGCGGCGCCTGGGCGTTTGGCGGTCGCATGCGGTCTCGACACCATCGCCGAGCTGCGTGGTGGTCGGCTCACCGATCACGCGCTCGACGTCTTCGAATCGCAGTGGCTGCCTGAGCGTTTTGCGGCGGTGCGTGCCGAGCTCGACGCGATTCACGCGAAGGCGCGCGCCGACTCGGGGCAAAAATGGGCCGACCTCGATCCGCGATTCACCGGTCGTCTCGCCCAACAAATGTTGAAGCGCATCATCGCGACGATTCGCACTGCGCATCATGGCGGTACGTTGCTTTTCGTTCCGTCGGAAACGCCGCAAGCCGAGGTCGATCGCAATTTACTGCTGAAATACGGCTTTTTTGATGATTCCGCGCGCAGCCGTTATCGGCAGATCATTTTGAAAGCGATGCAGAAGGTCGCGTCGGTGAACAGCGGTTGCGTCACGTGGGAGATGTTCGAGGAGACGAAAAGCGTGGAGCTCTCTGCGCTCGACGAAGCAATCACCGAGCTCGCGCATCTCGTCGCGTCGCTGGCCGCGGCCGACGGCGCGGTCGTGCTGTCGAAGCGTTTCGAGCTGGTTGGTTTTGGCGCGGAGATCATCGGAGACTTGCCGGAGACGACGACCGTCGCACGCGCGCGCGATCTAGAGGGCGCTACGCAAACGCACGAGTCGGTGGAGGGCGTCGGCACGCGGCATCGATCGGCGTATCGCTTTTGTCAGCGCTTTCACGATGCGATCGCGCTCGTGATATCGCAAGACGGCACGGTGCGATTCGTCGCGCACAAAGACGGCACGCTCACATATTGGGATCACGTCTCGCCGGGATCCTCCGACGTCTGAAAGGAAGAACATGCATCAGAGCTCTTTGGGTCTCGCAATCGTTCATCTGCTCGTTACGGGGCTCAGCGTTCTTCTCGTCGCGAAGGTGCTGCCCGGCATTCAAGTGAAGAGCTACGGCTCGGCGGTCGTGTTCGCATTCGTCGTCGGTATTTTGAATGCGATTGCTTGGTATCTGCTGGCGCCGCTCACGTGGACGTTCGCCATTCTCACGCTGGGCGTCGGCATCCTGATCGTGAACGGACTGATCTTCTTGTTCGCAGGAAACATCGTCGGCGTGAAAATTTCGGGCTGCGCCACCGCCGCGATCGCGAGTGTGTGCGTGAGCGTCTTGAATTGGATTTTCGAAGGCTTGCTCACCACGGTCTTGCAAGTCGGTCCTTGATTATCGCCCCCCACTCGGGAGTTGGCATGAGCGGCATGCCGATTCCGCACCCACCCGCATCACTTGTCTTCTGCAACAAATTCGGCGGGCAGTTCGAATGAAAGTTCCACGCGATGTACGGAATGCCTAGTTTTTCCGCCGTTTCCATCATCGTCGTGATGTCGGTCGGGGTCATCGGGGGATTGGTCGAAGGGCCAAACTCGCCGATCAGGATCGGAAGTTTTGCGGACGGTCCGACGAACAAATGCTCGAAGTCGGCAGCCGGATTGTAGACGTGCACCTCGTAGACGACGTTCGTGCCGCCGCCCGCGGTAATCGGATGGTCGACGAAGTAAGCGACGTTGCGCGCGTAGCCGTCGATGCCGGGCACGCTCACGATGTGATGCTTGGTGCCGAGCGCATTCTCTACATCGCGGATCTTTTGCACCGTGCCGTTCAGCGCAGAAAACGCTTCGGCATTCTTTTCCGGCGCGTCGTGAGGCTCGTTCACTAGGCCGTACATCACACGCGGATCGTCGGCGAACGCGCGTGCGAGGAGCTCCCATTCGCGATTCGTTCGGGCGGTCGGCAGCTCCGCATCGGTGGTGGTCGCGTCGAGCCATTCGGAGACGAGCACGTATGCGCCGAGCGCGGTCATGTGACGAACGATCTTCTGTACAGCCGTAAAATAAGCAGGATCGTCCAAAATAGTTTTCCACTGCCCGTCGATGCGATGATTGCCCTTCGGATACGCGGCTGTCGCGTAGGACTCGAGATCGAATCGAACGAGGGTGGCCTTCCAGCCGACGATCAGCTCGTCGGCGCGGCGTTCCGTTTCGGCGACGTCGAGTGGAAGATAAGTGCAGCCATCGCATGAACGGGGATCGTGCAAATTGGCGCCGCGCGCGTGAAGCGGTTTGCCGTTGCTCGTGAAGATGTGGTTCCCGGAAACGGCAAGCCACGCATCGTCTGCGCGCGTATCGATGTGCGCGTGCGTGTCGGCATGCGTGTCGGCATGCGGCTGCGTGTCCGCGTGACGAGCCGTGTCTTCGCTTCTCTCACGAGTCGCGCCGCCGCACGCCGCGATCGCCGCGACCCATCCGCATAGCGCGGAAGACATGCGCTGCCGAGCTCGCATCGGACGCAGCATACGCGGAATAAACCGCGCGACTCATTGTTGTGGCCGCAATGGCAAAGCGAGTATCGCGCGTTATTTTGCTGCTATTTACGGCATTTTTGGTTGGTTGCGACCATGCGACGAAGCTCGCAGTGATGATGAAGCTGGGTGGCGGCGAGCAAGTGCAAATCGTGCCGGGCGTGCTCGATCTTCGTTTCGCAAAAAATGACGACACGGCGTTCAACCTTTTTCATCAATTCACTCATGGTCCGTCACCCCTTCATCGATCGATGTTGCTCGTCGTCGTTTCGCTGGTGGTCCTCGCGGTGGTCTTAGCGGCGTGGTGGAAACGTCGAACCGATCCGTCCCGCGCGCTGCACGTCGGGTTCGCGCTGATCGTTGCGGGTGCGGCTGGGAACGTGATCGACCGCGCCCTGCGTGGCTATGTCGTCGACTTCATCCACGTGCACATGTGGCCGGTCTTCAATGTCGCGGACGTGCTGATCGTTGCCGGCACGATCCTGCTCGCGCTCGTCGCGCAAAGTCGTTCGTCGAGTCGCGACGCGCGCGTGTGAATGGCGCTGCGCGGGGCGAGAACCACGAGATCAATCGTCAATCATCCGGGTGCCACGTTGGATAGATGAGCGGCGCGGTGTCGCCGAGCTTCTTGCTCATGCCTCGAACGAGCGAGTGGGCGTCGTCGAGCTCGATAAAGCGACTGAAGCCCTTCCGACAAAAGACCGCGCGCATGAACGCGAACTGCATTGGCCAGCGCTTCAAGTTGCGGAGCACCAAGTAAAGGTGACGCCGACCGAGCTTGGTGATTTGAACGCGTTTCACGCGGCGATCGGGCCACTCGGGACCACCGCGGCGCACGAAGCCGAGCGCCTCCAACTTTTGAAGCATGCGTGAAACGGTGACGCCCGCGACGCCGAGCGTGCGCGCGAGAAATGCCTGCGATCGACTATTGTTGCGACGAATCGCGTAGAGCATGTCGAAGCGTGCGGGAGTGAGCCCGAACTTCTCTGCATACTGTCGACCAAGACGGAGCGACGAGTAGTGGGCGCGCTTGAACGCGAAGGCCATGAAGTGCATGAGCGACCGCAAGAGCACAGCGCGTGCCGTGTTTTCGAAACGCGCCGCACGCGCTGCGCGACGACGGTTCGCGCGCATTGAAATCGCCCCGCGTCGCATAGCAATCCGAACGCACCCAAGCATCGCGCTGCGCGTCACACTCCGACGCGAGGCGGGTGGTGCGTTGTACGAACCCCCTTCATTCGAACCGGTTTCGTGAGCTAGCTAACGAAATCGGGTTCTGGAGACCCGGGCTGGGAAACGGAGCACCGGCCGCCGCAACGCCGCCGGTCCAGTGGTGACGGCGGTGCGCATTGCGCGCTCGTCGCGACCGCGGCGCTCCACGCGGACGAGCGTCGTGAAAAACTGGCCGCGACAGATTTTGGCTGTCCTGGGACAGGGGCTTCATTACTCGCGGAGAGAGGACGACGCTCGATGGCCATCGACCTTGCGCCGACAGGTACGGGACAGACAACGCTATACGCGCGCGCGCTTCGGGCGCTTTCCGCGCGCGGCCAGCATCTCGTCCAAGGTCGTCGCCTGGTTTTCGCTTTCCTGGCGCGAGTCGTCGACGTTGCGGTCGGCGCGCGCCGCGTCCTCTACCTGATCGGGCGAGAGGACGGGACCTTTCGCGCTCGCGTCCCAACGCTCCTGAAGCTCTTTCGCAATTCGCGCGAGCAACGGCTTCGTAGACGCTCGGTCGGTCGCAGAGAGTATGATGGCGTCTGGATTGGATCGCGAGAGCAGCTGTTTTTGCAGTGGTTCGAGCAGATCGGTTTTGTTGAGCACCGTGATGCACGGGATCGCGTCGAGCGATAAATCCGCCAAAACTTTCAGTGTCGTTTCGATGTGCTCGTCGCGGGCCGGGTCGCTCGCGTCGACGACATGCAACAGCAGATCGGCATCCGCCGCTTCTTCGAAGGTCGACCGAAACGCCGCGAACAGATCTTTGGGCAGCTCACGAATGAAACCGACGGTGTCGGTCAGCACAACCTCACGCTCGCCATAGCCGGCCCAACCCACGCGCAAGCTGCGTGATCGCGTGTCGAGCGTCGCGAACAATTTGTCTTCTACGAGCACCGACGACGCCGTGAGCGTGTTGAGCAGCGTGCTCTTCCCGGCATTCGTGTAGCCGACGATCGCGATGGTTGGAATGTCGGTTCGCGTCCGCCGACGTCGCCGCTGCGCGCGCTGCTTGCCGAGTTTTTTCAGCTGATCCTCAAGATGCTTCACGCGCTCTTTTGCGCGACGGTTTCCGATCTCGAGCTTCGTTTCGCCCGGGCCGCGCCCTCCGATTCCTCCAGTGAGACGCGAAAGCGAGTCATCTTTCATTCCGAGCCGCGGAAGGCTGTATTTCAGCTGCGCGAGCTCGACTTGCAGCTTGCCGTCCGAGCCCTCGGCGCGCTGCGCGAAAATATCCAAAATGAGCTGCGTGCGATCGATCACTTTCAGATCGCTGGTCTTGGCGATCGCCGACGCTTGCACCGGCGTGAGATTCCGATCGAAGATCAGTGTCTCTGCGTCGAGCATCGCTGCACGAATCACGACGTCATCGAGCTTGCCGCTCCCCATTACGAATTTCGGATCGATTCTGTCTCGTCCTTGAATGACGGTGTCCGCTACCTCGAGGCCCGCAGTCCGCGCGAGCTCACGCAGCTCGCGCATCGACTCATCGACCTGTCCCGCCACCGCCGTCGCCTTGTTGTAGACGTGCACCAAAATCGCGCGCCCATCTTTCGCCTTCACTTGACGCGATTGCTTGATGCTGGCGAACTCCGCTTCGAGATCGCGCATCAACGCGCCGACGTTCACAGCGGTCGCCTCTTGAATCGAAATCGGGCCGATTTGTCGATACGGCATGACTTCTTTGCCGTCGTCGTCGAGCGACGCGGTCTCGTGATCGGTTAGCGGAACGTTGTGCGCGTAAACGACTCCCCGCGGCTCGCCGGTCGGTGCCAGCTGAATCGCCGCCACGAGATCCAGACGCAGACGCACCAAGTCGACGAGATCGTCTTTCGTCAGCGGCTCACCGCGCACATGCGTGTGAATGAGACGCAATCCACGAAAGCGCCCTGCGGATGCGCGTAGACGTCCGATATCCGGAAGCATCAATTTTCCGGCGTCGCCAACGATGACGTAATCGACCTGACCCGATCGATGCACGAGCGCGCCGACCTGCCGCCCCGCCTCGACGGATGCCTCGACCAGCGAACGAACGAGCTCCGCGGTAGCCAGATTTTCAATCGGAACGCGACGCCGATAAATGCGTTCGAGCGTCTTGACGGCGTTCGGGGAGAGGCCGCTTTTGTGTCCGTAGAGTTCGATGAGCTTCTCTCGGTTCTAAAAAGTCGGCGCTACTTGTTCACGCGCTCGAGATATTGACCGGTCGACGTATCGATCTTCACCCACTCGCCCTCTTTGATGAAGAGCGGGACGTTGATCGTTGCGCCGGTTGCGACCTTCGCTGGTTTCGTGGCGCCGCTGGCGGTGTCGCCCTTGATGCCGGGCTCACTCTCCGTGATTTGCATGATGACGTTCGGCGGCAAATCCACGCCGATTGCGCTGCCGTTGAAGAGCGTGACGTTGACGTCGAGACCCTCGTGCAAGAAGCGGACGGCGTCGCCGACCTTGTCTTTTTCGACGTGGATCTGGTCCCCAGTGGCCGTCTCCATGAAGACGAACGTGTCGGCCTCGGCCCACGAGTACGTCATCTTGCGATCCTCGACGTCGGCGAGCTCGACGGCTTCACCGCTCTTCCACGTGTGCTCGATCACCGCGCCGGTCACCAGGTTTTTCACGCGGCAACGCGTGAACGACTGCCCCTTGCCGGGCTTCACGAATTGGTGCTCGACGACGTGATACGGAACGCCGTCGATCTGGATTTTCAGCCCTTTGCGGATGTCGGTCGTGTTCATGCAGAGGGGCGATGAGCTACCACGATGCCAGGCTCGCCGGCAAGCGCGCCCGGTCTAGCGCAGCCTAACGTGGCGGACACGGCAACTGCTGCGGGCTGAGACCGCCCTGCGTTTGCGCTATTCCGCAGCGGCACAGACAGTAACCCGTGGCTTGGCAGGTGCCACCGCCGGTGTCGCATACGTCGAGGCAGCTTCCGCACGACACGGTCTGATGGCAGTTGTCCAAGCCCGTGCCGCACTCGTGATCGTTCGCGCAATAACCGCCGCTCGTGCAGCATGTGTTGGTCGTCGTGTCGCAGACGCCACTGCAGCCTTCGCAAACGACCGTCTGTCCGCAATTGTTCACGCGCGACGCGCCATTGCATGCACCTGCACATGTGGTCGCGACCGCGTCCGGAGTGCAGCACGTGCTCACATCGCAAACCTGTCCTGAGCTGCACGTGGCCGGACAACCGATGGTCTGTCCGCACTTGTTGACGACGTTCTGGTTGCACTTGCCCGCACATGCCGCGGTGTTGTTCGGCGTACA